>JAURXG010000050.1 GCA_030654555.1 Aquabacterium sp. | reverse complement strand
ACCCACGCTGAAGGCCACCACCGGCACGTCGGTCGCCTTCAGGCCCTGGTTACCCAGTTCCTTGTAGAAGGGCACGTTGCTGTCGCCGTTGATGGTGGAGACCACCGCGGTCTTCTTGCCCTCGGAGGCGAACTTCTTGATCTTGGCGATGATGCTCTGGTAGTCGGCATGGCCGAAGGGGGTGTAGTCCTCCATGATGTCGGCATCGGCCACGCCCTTGGCCTTCAGGAAGGCGCGCAGGATCTTGTTGGTGGTGCGCGGGTAGACGTAGTCGGTACCCAGCAGCACGAAGCGCTTGGCGCCGCCGCCGTCCTTGCTCATCAGGTATTCCACCGCGGGGATGGCCTGCTGGTTGGGCGCCGCACCGGTGTAGAACACGTTCTTGCTCAGCTCTTCGCCCTCGTACTGCACGGGGTAGAACAGCAGGCTGTTCAATTCTTCGTAGACCGGCAGCACGCTCTTGCGGCTCACGCTGGTCCAGCAGCCGAAGGTCACGGCCACCTTGTCCTGGCTGATCAGCTGGCGCGCCTTCTCGGCGAACAGCGGCCAGTTCGAGGCCGGGTCGACGACCACCGGCTCGAGCTTCTTGCCAAGCACGCCGCCCTTGGCGTTGATCTCGTCGATGGCCATCAGCACGGTGTCCTTGAGCACCGTTTCCGAAATCGCCATCGTGCCCGACAGCGAGTGCAGCACGCCGACCTTGATGGTGTTCTGCGCGAACACCGGCACGGCGTAGAGGCTCATGCCCAGCGCGACGGCGGTGAGCGAGGTGGCGAAGGTGCGACGGGAGGAAGTCATTTCGGCGGGCTCCTGCGGGTGAACACACCCTGTGAATGGATGGCGCCAGTCTGGGTGCCGCCCCCGATTCAGGCCATACGACACATGGCGTACGCCGCCGGGCCCCCAGCAGCCCGCGCAAGCGGCGCACCGCACGCGACACGGCCGGCCGGGGTTTGGGTTTCCCCCGGTTGATGGGGCCCCGCCGCGGTGCGAGAGTCGGCGCTGCTCATTTCATATGACGATTGGAGACTTCATGCGCATCCGCACCGGCACCGCCCACTCCCTGGCAAAGCTCACCCGCCGCATCCTGCTGGGCACGGCCCTGGCGGCCGTGGCCGGCGGCGCGATGGCGCAGAAGTTTCCGGATCGGCCGATCACGCTGATCGTGCCCTGGGGCGCCGGCGGCGGCACCGACGCAGTGGCCCGCATGATCGGCAACCTGATGGAGAAGGACCTGGGCCAGCCGGTGAACGTGGTCAACCGCACCGGCGGCTCGGGCGTGGTGGGCCATGCGGCGATCGCCGGCGCGCCGCCCGACGGCTACACCATCGGCATGATCACGGTGGAGATCACGATGATGCACCACCAGAAGCTGACCGAGCTCGACGGCACCAGCTACACGCCGATCGCGCTGGTCAACCTCGATCCGGCCGGGCTGCAGGTGCGCGCCGACGCCCCCTACAAGAACGTGGGCGACGTGATCGCCGCGGTCAAGGCCAACCCGGGCAAGTTCAAGGCCTCGGGCACCGGTCAGGGCGGCATCTGGCACCTGGCCATCGCCGGCATGCTGCGCGACGCCAAGGTCGACCCGGCCGCCGTGCCCTGGGTGCCCAGCAACGGCGCGGCCCCGGGCCTGCAGGACCTGGCCGCCGGCGGGGTCGAGTTCGTGCCCTGTTCGCTGCCCGAGGCGCGCTCGCTGATCGACGCCGGCAAGGTGCGCTCGCTCGCGGTGATGAGTGCCAGCCGGGCCGCGCTGTTCCCCAACGTGCCCACGCTGAAGGAGGCCACCGGCTCCGACTGGGCCACCGGCGCCTGGCGTGGCATCGCCGCGCCCAAGGGCCTGCCGGCACCGATCGCCGCGCGGCTGGAGGCCAGCGTCAAGAAGGCCTACGACAGCAAGGAGTACAAGGACTTCATGGCCCAGCGCGGCTTCGGCCTGCTGTGGGGCGGATCGGCCGAGTTCGCCAGCTTCATGGCCAAGGGCGACGCCGACATGAAGGCGGTGATGACCGCCGTGGGCATCGCCAAGTAAGCCGGTGCGCGCGATCGACTTGAGGGTGGGCGTTGCGCTGGCGTTGCTGGCCGCCGCGGTGCTGTGGTCGGCACAGGCCTTCCCGGTGGTGCCGGGGCAGCAGCTGGGCGCCGGCTTCCTGCCCAAGCTGGTGGGCACGGGCCTGCTGCTGTGCGGCCTGGGGCTGGTGCTGCGCAGCGTGCGCGGCAAGGCCTACGACGACCTGGTCGCCGCGCCCACCTCGTCCTGGCGCGACATCGGCAGCGCGCTGCTGATCCTGGCCACCATCGCCGCCTACATCGGCCTGGCCGACCGGCTGGGCTTCCTGCTGGTGGCGCCGCTGTGCCTGCTGGCGGTGTTCCGCGTGCTGCGCGTGGGCTGGGCGCCCTCGCTGGGCTGGGCGCTCGGCGGCACGCTGCTGGTTCATGTGGCCTTCTACAAGCTGCTGCGGGTGCCGTTGCCCTGGGGCGTTCTCAGCCCCCTGTATTGAGCGGCGCGCTGCGCGCCGCATCCGGAGGTCCTCGATGGACGCTATCGCTACCGCCTTCGGGCTGGTGTTCCAGCCCTATGTGCTGCTGGTGATCCTGCTGTCGGCGCTGTACGGCCTGTTCGTCGGCGCCATCCCCGGGCTGACGGCCACCATGGCCACGGCCCTGCTGGTGCCGGTGACCTTCTTCATGGCGCCGGTGCCGGCGGTGGCAGCCATCGTCACCGCCACCGCGATGGCGATCTTCTCGGGCGACATCCCCAGCGCGCTGCTGCGCATGCCGGGCACGCCGGCCAGCGCGGCCTACACCGACGAGGCCTTCAACCTCACCCGCAAGGGCCAGGCCGAGCTGGCGCTGGGCGCCGGGCTGGTGTTCTCGGTGCTGGGCGGCATCTTCGGCGTGCTGGTGCTGATCGTCGCCGCGCCGGCGCTGGCCGACGTGGCGCTGAAGTTCAGCTCGTTCGAATACTTCTGGCTGGTGATGCTGGGCTTCACCAGCGCCATCTTCATCGCCGGCAACGACGTGCTCAAGGGCTGCGTGTCGATGCTGCTGGGGCTGCTGATCGCCTGCGTCGGGCTGGAGAACCCGGCCGGCGCGCCGCGCTACACCTTCGGCAACTCGGAACTGATGGGCGGCATCTCGCTGATCCCGCTGATGATCGGCATGTTCGCGGTCTCCGAGGTGCTGCGCTTCGCGCTGGCGCGCGACAAGCCGGTGATGGCGGTCGACCGGCCGTTCGGCAACGTGTTTGCCGGCATGTGGACGCTGCTGAAGAAGTACCCGGTGCAGCTGCTGCGCGGCTCGGCGCTGGGCACGGTGGTGGGCGCACTGCCCGGCGCCGGGGCCGACATCGCCGCGTGGATGAGCTACGCGATGAGCAAGCGCTTCTCGAAAGAGCCGCACAAGTTCGGCACCGGCCACGTCGAGGGCATCGTCGAATCGGGCGCGGCCAACAACTCGGCGCTGGGCGGCGCGTGGATCCCGGCGCTGGTGTTCGGCATCCCGGGTGATTCGATCACCGCCATCGCCATCGGCGTGCTCTACATGAAGAACATGAACCCGGGGCCGATGCTGTTCGTCGAGAACCCGCAGAACATCTACGCGGTGTTCATCGTCTTCATCCTGGCGCAGCTGCTGATGCTGCCACTGGGCTGGATGGCGATCCTGGCGGCCAAGCGCATCCTGCGCGTGCCGGCCGCGCTGCTGATGCCGCTGATCCTGATGTTCTGCATCGTCGGAAGCTTCGCCATCAACAACACGCTGTTCGGCGTGGTGATCATGGGCGTGGCCGGCGTGCTGGCCTTCTTCATGGAGCGCTGGGGCTTTCCGGTGGCGCCCACCATCCTGGGCGTGGTGCTGGGCACCATGCTGGAGGAGCATTTCTTCAGCAGCCTGGTCAAGGCCGATGGCCAGATCGGGCCCTTCTTCGATCGGCCGATCGCCGGCACGCTGGGCGCGCTGGTGCTGCTGATCTGGCTGTGGCCGCTGGCCCGGCGTTTGCTGCGGTCGCTGGCCGGCCGGATGTCGCAACAACCCACCTGACTGGAGACGCCCGTGACGTTTGCCCTTTCCCGCCGCCAGTGGCTGGCCGCCACCGGGGCCACGCTGCTGCCCGGTCTTTCGTTCGCGCAGGCGGCCTGGCCGACCAAGCCGGTGCGCATCCTCACGCCCTTCACCGCCGGCGGCGCCACCGATGTCATCGCGCGCAGCCTGGCCACCTTCCTGTCGATGGCGATCAAGCAACCCGTCAACGTGGAGCCCAAACCCGGGGCCGACGGGGCGCTGGCCGCGCAAGAGCTGCTGCGCCAGCCCGCCGACGGCCACACCATCTACCTGGCCACGGCGTCGGCGCTGTCGTACGTGCCCAACGTGCGCAAGAGCCCGGGCTACGACGCGCTGAAGGACTTCACGCCGCTCACGCAGTTCATGACCTTCAGCTTCTACCTGATGGTGCACGAAAGCGTCCCCGGCGCCCGCCTGGCCGAGGTGCTGGCCCATGTCAAGGCCAACCCGGGCAAGTACAGCTACGCGTCGGGCAACTCCACCGCGCTGCTGGCGGCGGCGCAGCTGATGGCCTCGTCGGGCGCCGACATGACGCATGC
>JAURXG010000046.1 GCA_030654555.1 Aquabacterium sp. | reverse complement strand
GGGCGGTGCCGATCCACCTGACCACCTCCTTCGTGTTCCAGAGCAGCGAGCATGCGGCCTCGCTGTTCAACATGGAGCGCTCGGGCCATGTCTACAGCCGCATCAGCAACCCCACCACCGCGGTGCTGGAGGAGCGCATCGCCGCGCTGGAAGGCGGCGCCGGCGCGATCGCCACCGCCAGCGGCCAGGCCGCGCTGCACCTGGCCATCGCCACGCTGGCCGGCGCCGGCCAGCATGTGGTGGCCAGCAGTGCGCTGTATGGCGGTTCACACAATTTGCTGGATTACACACTTCGGCGCTTCGGCATCACCACCACCTTCGTGCAGCCGGGCGACATAGCCGGCTGGCGCGCGGCGATCCGGCCCGAGACGCGGCTGCTGTTCGGCGAGACGCTGGGCAACCCCGGGCTGGACGTGCTGGACATCCCCACCGTCAGCGCCATCGCCCACGAGGCCGGGCTGCCGCTGCTGGTCGACAGCACCTTCACGCCGCCGTGGCTGCTGCGGCCTTTCGACCACGGCGCCGACCTGCTGTTCCACTCGGCCACCAAGTTCCTGTCGGGCCATGGCACGGTGGTGGGCGGGCTGCTGGTCGACAGCGGCAATTTCGACTGGGATGCTTCGGGCAAATTCCCCGAACTGTCAGAGCCTTATGACGGCATCCTCGGCATGGTGTTCAGCGAGGAGAGCAGCGTCGGCGCCTTCCTGCTGCGCGCGCGCCGCGAGGGGCTGCGCGACTTCGGCGCCTGCATGAGCCCGCACACCGCCTGGCTGATCCTGCAGGGCATCGAGACGCTGCCGCTGCGCATGGCCCGCCACGGCGAGAACACCCGCAAGGTGGTGGCCATGCTGGCGGCACATCCGATGGTGGCGCGGGTCGGCTACCCCGAGCTCGAGTCGCACCCCAGCCATGCGCTGGCCAAGCAGTTGCTGCCCAAGGGCTGCGGCGCGGTGTTCAGCTTCGACCTGAAGGGCTCGCGCGCGCAGGGCGTGGCCTTCATCGAATCGCTGAAGATCTTCTCGCACCTGGCCAACGTGGGCGATTGCCGCTCGCTGGTGATCCACCCGGCCAGCACCACGCATTTCCGCATGGACGACGCGGCGCTGGCGCGGGCCGGCATCGGCCCCGGCACCATCCGCCTGTCGATCGGGCTGGAGGACGCCGACGACCTGATCGACGACCTGAAGCGCGCGCTGAAGGTCGCGGAGAAAGCAGCATGAAGCTCGATATCGATGGCCCCAACGGCCCACGTTCGGCCTATGTCTACACCGGCGGCAAGGCCTTCGACGCCACCCTGCCCTGCGTGGTCTTCGTGCACGGCGCGCTGCACGACCACAGCGGCTGGACGCTGCTGGCGCGCTGGTGCGCGCACCACGGCTACGGCGTGCTGGCGGTCGACCTGCCTGGCCACGGCCGCAGCGCCGGGCCGGTGGCGGCCAGCGTCGAAGCCACCGCCGACTGGCTGCTGGCGCTGCTGGCCGCCGCCGGCGTGAAGAACCCCGGCCAGGCCACGCTGGTGGGCCACAGCATGGGCTCGCTGATCGCGCTGGAAGCCGCCGCGCGTGCGCCCGCGCTGATCGGCCGCGTGGTGATGGTGGGCACGGCCTACCCGATGAAGGTCTCGCAGGCGCTGCTCGACACCGCGCGCGACACGCCGCTGAAGGCCATCGACATGGTCAATGCGTTCTCCATCGGCACGCTGGCGGCCAAGCCCTCGTTCCCCGGGCCGGGCATGTGGCTGCACGGCAGCAACCGTGCGCTGATGCGCCGCACGCTGGCCGGCGCCAACGCCACCGGCTGCGCGGTCAACCTGTTCCACCACGATTTCAGCGTGTGCGATGCCTACAACGGCGGCCTGGAGGCCGCCGCCAAGGTGAGCGCGAAGGTGACGATGGTGCTGGGCACGATGGACCAGATGACGCCGCCGCGCGCCACGCGCGACATCGCCGCCGCGCTGAAGGCCCAGGTGGTGCACCTGCCCTCGGGCCACAGCCTGCCGGCCGAGGTGCCCGACGGCCTGCTCGACGCGCTGCGCGGCGCGCTGGCCTGAGCGCGGGTCAGGCGGCCAGCCGGGGCCGCAGGTTCAACAGCATGTCGTCGACCATCGCCGCCAGGTCGAACTGCGGCGCCCAGCCCCAATCCTGCCGGGCCAGGCCGTCGTCGATGGCCTGCGGCCAGCTGTCGGCGATGGCCTGGCGGAAGTCGGGCGCGCAGTCCAGCGTGAAGCCCGGCACCCGGCGTGCGATCTCGGCGGCGATCTCGGCCGGCGTGAAGCTGCAACCGGCCAGGTTGTAGCTGCCGCGCTCGGTGATGGCCTCGGCCGGCGCGTCCATCAGCGCCAGCGTGGCGCGGATGGCATCGGGCATGTACATCATCGGCAGCCGCGTGTCGGCACGCAGGAAGCTGGTGTAGCGCCCGGCTTTCAGCGCGCCGTGGAAGATGTCGACCGCGTAGTCGGTGGTGCCGCCGCCGGGCGCCGTCTTCCAGCTGATCAGGCCGGGATAACGCAGGCTGCGCACGTCCACGCCGTGGGTGGCGTGGTACCAGGCGCACCAGCGCTCGCCGGCCAGCTTGCTGATGCCGTACACCGTGCCGGGGTCCATCACCGTGTGCTGCGGCGCGGTGGCCGGCGTGCCCGGCCCGAACGCGGCGATCGAACTGGGCCAGAACACGCGCTGCAGCCGCGCGGTGCGCGCCAGCTCCAGCACATTGAGCAGGCCGCCCATGTTGAGGTTCCAGGCCCATTGTGGATGCTGCTCGCCGCTGGCCGACAAGGCCGCGGCCAGCAGGTAGACCTGTGTGATGCCGTGGCGCTTGACCACCGCCGCCAGCGCGGCGGCATCGGTCACGTCCAGCGCCTCGTGGGTGATGCCGGCCACCCGCCCCTGCGGCGCCAGGTCGCTGGTGACGATGGCCGCGTGCCCGTGGCGTTGGGCCAGCGCCTCGGCCAGCTCGGTGCCGATCTGGCCATTGGCGCCGATGATGAGGATCTTCAGCGGCGCCATCACAAGTCTCCGCCGATGATGAGGATCTTCAAAGCGCTCACCTGACCAGCCCCAGCTCGCGTCCGGCCTGGGCGAAGGCGGCCACGGCGGCGTCCAGTTGCTCGATGCTGTGCGCCGCGCTCACCTGCACGCGGATGCGCGCCTGGCCGCGCGGCACCACCGGAAAGAAGAAGCCCACCACGTAGATGCCCAACTCGAGCAACCGCGCCGCCAGCTGCTGGGCCAGCACCGCGTCGTAGACCATGATCGGCACGATCGGATGCTCGCCCGGCTTGATCTCGAAACCCGCTGCGGCGATGGCCTGGCGGAAGTGGCGCGTGTTGGCATGCACCCGGTCGCGCAGCGTGGTCGACGACTCCAGCAGGTCGAGCACCGCGATCGACGCCCCGACGATCGCCGGCGCCAGCGTGTTGGAGAACAGATAGGGCCGCGAGCGCTGGCGCAGCAGTTCGATCACCGGCGCCGGGCCGGCGGTGAAGCCACCCGAGGCCCCGCCCAGCGCCTTGCCCAGCGTGCCGGTGATCAGGTCGACCTTCGAGCGGCCATTCACCAGCAGGCCGTGGTGCTCGTGCGTGCCGCGGCCGGTGGCGCCCATGAAGCCGGTGGCATGGCAGTCGTCGATGGCCAGCAGCGCGCCGTGCGCGTCGCACAGCCGGCGCATCACGTCGAGCTGCGCCACCGTGCCGTCCATTGAGAACGCGCCGTCGGTGAACACCAGCACATGGCGCGCACCGCCCGCACGTGCCTGCTGCAGCTGTTCGGCCAGATCGGCCATGTCGTTGTGGCGGTAGCGCCGCCGTTGCGCCTTGCACAGCCGGATGCCGTCGATGATGGACGCATGGTTCAGTTCGTCGCTGATCACCACGTCGGCCTCGCCGAACAGCGGCTCGAACAGGCCGCCGTTGGCGTCGAAGGCCGCGGCGTACAGGATCGCGTCCTCCGTGCCCAGGAAGCGCGCCAGCCGCTGCTCGAGCGTCTTGTGGATGTCCTGCGTGCCGCAGATGAAGCGCACCGAGCTCAGGCCGAAGCCATGGCTGGCGATCGTGGCCTGGGCGGCCGCGCCGACCGCCTCGTTCGACGACAGGCCCAGGTAGTTGTTGGCGCACAGGTTGATCAGGCTGCGGCCATCCGCCAGGCGCACCGTGGCGCCCTGCGGCGTGGTGATCACCCGCTCCGCCTTCATCAGGCCGGCCTCCTGCAGGCTCAGCAGTTCGCTGCGGACATGGGTCAGAAAGTGCTCGGCGGAGGGCATGGTGGTGCAACCTGGAAACGCCGCCCGGTGAGGCGGCTGACGAGGAACCCGGAGCGCCCGGTTGGCGGGCAGCCCAGGCGACTGGAATCGCTCGATTCGCGCCACGCATTCTGCCGGCGATCGAGCGCCCGATGCGGCACTGGCACGACGGCCCGCACCGGCACGCAGGCCCGCGGCCCTGCGGCACAATCGGCCGCAACTTTGCACCACAACATGAGCCTGGTCTTCCCGCACACCTTCATCCCCTGGTTTCGCGCCGTGGCGCCGTACATCCATGCCTACCGCGGCAAGACCTTCGTGGTGGGCATGGCCGGCGAGCTGATCGCCGCGGGCAAGCTCAACAACTTCGTGCAGGACCTCGCCATCCTGCATGCGATGGGCATCAAGCTGGTGCTGGTGCACGGCTTCCGCCCGCAGGTCAACGAGCAGCTGGCGGCCAAGGGCCATGCCTCGCGCTACAGCCACGGCCTGCGCATCACCGATGCGATCACGCTCGACTGCGCGCAGGAAGCCGCCGGCCAGCTGCGCTTCGAGATCGAAGCCGCCTTCTCGCAGGGCCTGCCCAACACGCCGATGGCCAATGCCACGGTGCGGGTGGTCTCGGGCAACTTCCTCACCGCACGCCCGGTGGGCATCGTCGACGGCGTGGATTTCATGCATTCGGGCGTGGTTCGGCGGGTCGACGGCGCCACCATCCGCCGCGCCATCGACATCGGCGCGCTGGTGCTGCTGAGCCCGTTCGGCTTCTCGCCCACCGGCGAGGCCTTCAACCTGACGATGGAAGACGTGGCCACCGCCACCGCGGTGGCGCTGCAGGCCGACAAGCTGCTGTTCATGACCGAGACCCCCGGCATCGCCGAGGACCGCAACGACCCCGACAGCCCGATCGACACCGAGCTGGCGCTGGCCGACGCCAAGCGGCTGCTCGCCACGCTGGCGCCGCCCACCCAGCCCACCGACCTGGCCTTCTACCTGCAGCACTGCGTGAAGGCCTGCGAGGCCGGCGTCGAGCGCTCGCACATCCTGCCGTTCGGCGTGGACGGCGCGATATTGCAGGAGATATTCACCCACGACGGCATCGGCACCATGGTGGTCGACGAGAAACTCGAGAGCCTGCACGAGGCCACCGCCGACGACGTGGGCGGCATCCTGCAACTGATCGAGCCGTTCGAGCGCGACGGTACCCTGGTGCGCCGCGAGCGCACCGAAATCGAGCGCGACATCGCCAATTACACGATCATCGAGCACGATGGCGTGATATTCGGCTGCGCCGCGCTCTACCCCTATCCCGAAGCCCGCACCGGTGAAATGGCGGCGCTCACCATATCGCCACAGGTGCAGGGGCAGGGCGACGGCGAGCGCATCCTCAAGCGCATCGAGCAGCGCGCCCGCGCGCAGGGCCTGGAAAGTATCTTCGTGCTCACCACGCGCACGATGCACTGGTTCATCAAGCGCGGATTTGCACCGGTCGACCCCGATTGGCTGCCCGAAGCCCGCAAACGCAAGTACAACTGGGACCGGCGCTCGCAGGTCCTGGTCAAGAAACTGGGCTGAAAACCCGTCCGCATTCGAACACCCCTCTCAGGAGACCCCGATGGCCCGTACCGTGTTATGCGTTCACCTCAAGAAAGAAGCCGAAGGCCTGGACTTCGCCCCCTACCCCGGCGAGTTGGGCAAGCGCCTCTACGCCAACGTCAGCAAGGAAGCCTGGGCCCTGTGGCTCAAGCACCAGACCATGCTGGTCAATGAAAACCGCCTCAACCTGGCCGACCAGCGCGCCCGCCAATACCTTGCCCGGCAGATGGAACAGTTCTTCTTCGGCGCAGGTGCCGAGCAGCCTGCGGGTTATGTCCCGCCATCGGCCTGATTTACGCAGGCCCGATCAGGGATACCCATCATAGTTTCGGCGGGACATCGGATCGAGATTGGTATTACACTCGCGCCATTGTCATTCCAACCGGAGCCTGAATATGTCCTCGCTGCAAGACCTGCTGGCGCAACGCGCCGAAATCGAAAAGAAGATCGCCGACGTCCAGCGTGAGGCCCGTGCCGATGCGGTGGCCAAGGTCAAGGCCCTGATGGCCGAATATGGTCTGACGGCCGCCGATATTGCCGGCAAGGCCCCCGCCGCACGCGCGTCGACCGCCGCCAAACCCACCGGCAAGGTCGCGGCCAAATACCGCAATGCCGCCACCGGCGAATCCTGGACCGGCCGCGGCCTGCAGCCCAAGTGGCTGAAGGCGGCATTGGCCGCCGGCGCCAAGATCGAAGATTTCGCGCTCTGATCGACACCGCGGCATGGCCGGCGCCGCCGTTGCGCCGCACGCCCTGTCACAGGCCCGGCCTCGCCGGGCCTTTTTGTTTTCTGCACGGGCGCGCCGTGCATCGATGCGCCGCCAAGCCCTGCTCGCGGGATGGCGCACGGCCCAGGCCTGTCGATACCATGCCCGATCCATTGCCCTGCCCCAGGGCTGACTGCTGAAACGCCATCCGTGCCGACCGCTGCAACTGCGCCACCCGCCAACGCCCCGCTGCCACCCGACCGGCAGCCCGGGCGCGCGTGGCTGTGGCGGTCCGGGGTGGTGGCGCTGGCCTATTTCGCGGCCGGCCAGTTGGGCTTGGCACTGCCGGGGCCGGCCCCGTTCGTGGCCGCGTTCTGGCCGGCCCTGGGCCTGGCGCTGGCCGTGCTGGTGCGCTGGGGCCCGGGGTGTGTGCCCGGCCTGCTGGTGGGCGCCTTTGCGGTGCCGTGGTCGGTCGGCGCGCCGGTGTGGCTGGCCGCGATGATCGCAGCGGGCAACGTGGGGGGGCCGTGGGCCGCGGCGCGCTGGATGGGCCGCGCCGGTTTCAATCCCCGACTGGAGCAGCGGCGCGACCTGTGGTTGCTGATCGGCGCCGGGGGTCTCGGCGCCACCGTCGTCACCGCCGCCAACGGCGCGGCCTGGCTGGCGATCAGCGGGCGCATCAGCACCCTGGCGCTGCCGGTGACCGCGCTGCAATGGTGGATGGGTGACCTGCTGGGCGTGCTGGTGGCCGGCGTGCCGCTGCTCACGCTCAGCCGCCGCAGCCTGGCGCAGGCCTTCGGGCCGGCGCATCGGCTGCGATCCGGGGCGCTGCTGGCGGCCTGCGCGCTGGCCCTGCTGGCCACGCTGGCCGCCCCGCCCGCGCTGGGCCCGGGTGGCGCAGCGCTGTTGCTGCTGCCGCCGGTGCTGCTGTGCACGCTGGCGCTGCGCTGCGGGCTGGCCACGGCGTCGGCCGCGGTGCTGGGCATCACCGTGGTGATGCTGGTGGCCACCGCCGCCGGGCTGGGCCCGTTTGCGCTGGCCGATCGGCTGCCGGGTGGTGGCGGCCTGGTGCTGCTGTGGGCCTATGCCGCCATGTTGGCCGGCCTGGTGCTGGTGTCGCACGCCCAGGCGGGCGAGCTGGCCCGGCTGGACGAACGCTGGCAGTTGGCGCTGGTGGGCTCGGATCTCGGCGTGGCCGACTGGAACCTGCGCACCGGTGAAGGCTTCACCTCGCCGCGCTGGCGTGCGCTGATGGACGATCCGCAGGCCGAGCGCGACACCAGCCTCGAGCGCTGGCTGCACCAGGTGCATGCCGACGACCGCGCTGCGCTGCACAGCGCGCTGGCCTCGGTGGCCACGCCCGCCGGCACCGGGCTGCGGCGCGAGGTGCGGATGCGGGTGCGCGACGACTGGTGCTGGTTCGACGTGCATGTGATCGTGGCCGAGCGCGACGACCGCGGCGCGCCGCTGCGGGTGGTGGCCTCGTTGGCCGACGTGGGCGCGCGGCGCCATGCCGAAGACCGCCACCAGCTGTCGTCCAACGTGCTGATGCACCTGCACGAAGGCCTGGTGATCACCGATGCCGACCTGCAGGTGCTGGATGCCAACCCCACCTATTGCCGCATCGTCGGCATCCCGCGCGACGAGCTGGTCGGCACCGTGCCGGGCCTGCTGCGCGCCGGCACATCCGATGGCCTGAACCGTCCGCAGCAGGCCAGCCTGTGGTCGGCGCTGCGCAGCCACGGCCACTGGGTGGGCGAGGTGGTCGAGCGGCGCCGCAATGGCGACGCCTGCGCGCTGCACGTCACCGTCTCCACGGTGCATGGCCCCGATGGCGCGCTGCGCTACCACGTGCTGGTGGTCAGCGACGTGACAGAGCAGCGCCTGCAGCGCGAGCGGCTCGAGCGCCAGGCGCATTTCGACGAACTCACCCGGCTGCCCAACCGGGCGCGCCTGGGTCAGCTGCTGGCCGAGGCGATGGCGGCCACCGACCGCGACGGCTACCTGCTGGCCGTGTGCTACCTCGACCTCGACCACTTCAAGGCCGTCAACGAGCGCCATGGCCACGAGGCCGGCGACCTGTTCCTGGTCGAGCTGGCCAACCGGCTGCGCAGTGCGCTGCGGGTGCGCGGCACGGTGTGGTCGGATGCCGCGGCCCGGCTGGGCGGCGACGAGTTCGTGCTGCTGCTGCGCGCCGGCACGGTCGACGAGGCACGCGCGGCGGTCGAGCGCGTGCTGCGCGTGGTGGCCCAGCCCATCGTCGTGCGCCCCGGCGCCGAGCCCGAGGTGGTCACTGCCAGCGTCGGTGCCACGGTCTACCCGCTGGACGCCAGCGATGCCGACACCCTGCTGCGCCATGCCGACCATGCGATGTACGGCGTCAAGCAGTCGGGGCGCAACGGCTTCCTGTTCTTCGACCCCGAGCACAGCCGCCGCACCGAAGAACGGGTGCTGGCCATCGGCCGCGTGCAGGACGCGCTCGACCGCAACGAGCTGATGCTGTACTACCAGCCCAAGGTCGACCTGAAGCGCGGCGTGGTGCTGGGCTTCGAGGCGCTGCTGCGCTGGAACCACCCCGAGCATGGCGTGGTGCCGCCGATGCAGTTCTTGCCGCTGATCGAGCACACCGGGCTGTCCGCGCGGGTGGGCGACCATGTGCTGGCGCAGGCGCTGGATCAATTGGAGGTGTGGCAGCAACAGGGGCTGGACCTGTCGGTCAGCGTCAACATCACCGCCCGTCACCTGCAGGAGCCCGATTTTGCCCAACGCCTGGGTGAGCTGCTGGCCCGCCACGACCGCCCCCTGGGCCCGC
>JAURXG010000041.1 GCA_030654555.1 Aquabacterium sp. | reverse complement strand
GCATCGAGCAGGGCGAGCTGATCACCCAGCTGCTGGCGCACACCAGCCTGGAGACCAGCGCGCCGATCAACCTGACCATGGTGGGCCGTGACGGCCGGCCGACGCAGAAGAGCCTGCGCCAGATGCTGGCCGAGTGGATCGACTTCCGCCAGGTGACGGTGGCGCGGCGCTCGCAGCACCGGCTGGACAAGGTGCTGGCGCGCATCCACGTGCTCGAAGGCCGGCAGCTGGTGCTGTTGAACATCGACGAGGTGATCCGCATCATCCGCAACGCCGACGAGCCCAAGCCGGCGCTGATGGAGCGCTTCAAGCTGAGCGACCGGCAGGCCGAGGACATCCTCGAGATCCGGCTGCGCCAGCTGGCCCGGCTGGAGGCGATCAAGATCGAGCAGGAGCTGAAAAGCCTGCGCGAGGACCAGGGCAAGCTCGAAGAGATCCTCGGCAGCCCGGCCGCGTTGCGCAAGTTGTTGATCAAGGAGATCGAGGCCGACACCAAGGCCCATGGCGACGAGCGCCGCACGCTGATCCAGGCCGAGAAGCGTGCGGTGGCCGAGATCAAGGTGGTCGACGAGCCGGTGACGGTGGTGGTCTCGGCCAAGGGCTGGGTGCGGGCGCTCAAGGGCCACGAGGTCGACCCGGCGGCGCTGCAGTTCAAGGCCGGCGATGCGCTGCTGGCCACCTTCAACTGCCGCAGCGTCGACACGCTGCTGGTCTTCGGCACGGCGGCCAAGGGCAGCGGGCGGGTGTACTCGGTGGCCGTCAGCAGCCTGCCGGGCGGGCGGGGTGATGGCGTGCCGGTCACCAGCCTGATCGACCTGGAGCCTGGCACCCAGCCGGCACATTACTTCGCCGGCGTGGCCGAGACCACGCTGCTGCTGGCCAATTCGGGCGGCTACGGCCTGCTGGCCAAGGCCGGCGACATGCACGGCCGCAACAAGGCTGGCAAGGCCTTCCTGACGCTGGACGACGACCAGACGCTGCTGGCGCCACGCGTGGTGCAGCCTACGCATCGCCAGGTGGGCTGCCTGTCGGCGGACGGCCGGCTGCTGGTGTTTGCGATCGACGAGCTGAAGATGCAGCCCGGTGGCGGCAAGGGCCTGACGCTGATGGACGTGGACGCCAAGGAGCCGCTGCTGTCGGTGGCGCCGTTCGGCGACGTGCTCACGGTGCACGGCAGCGGGCGTGGCGGCAAGCCCAAGGACGAGGTGGTCAAGGGCGCCACGCTGGCCACGCACCAGGGCAAGCGCGCGCGCAAGGGGCGCAAGGTCGAGGGCCTGGTCAAGGTGCTGCGCCTGGCCTGACCGCATGGCCGACGCCACATCGGCCCCCGCCGGCCCGGCCGCCACGCTGCCGCCGCTGTGGCGCCAGCGCGAGTACATGCTGCTGTGGGGCGGCCAGGTGGTGTCGGCGCTGGGCTCGCATGCCTCGGGCATCGTGGTGCCGCTGCTGATCCTGGCGATGACCGGCTCGCCCTCGGCCGCCGGGCTGGCCACCGCGCTGGGCATCGTGCCCTACATCGTGCTGAGCCTGCCGGTGGGGGTGTGGGTGGACCGCTGGAACCGCCAGCGCGTGATGATCGTCTGCGATCTCGGCCGCGCCGCGGTGTCGGCCAGCGTGCTGGTGGCGCTGCTGTTCGATGCGCTGACGCTGGGCCACCTCTACGCCGTGGCGCTGCTGCAGGGCACGCTGATGGTGTTCTTCAACCTGGCCGAGGTGGCGGCGCTGCCCAAGGTGGTGGCCACGGCACAGCTGCCGCATGCCATCGGCCAGAACCAGGCCGGCCACTCGGGCGCGGCCATCGCCGGGCCGGCGCTGGGCACCTGGCTGCTGCAGCAGCTGGGCCGGGCCTGGCCGTTTGCGGTCGATACCGCCAGCTACCTGGTGTCGGCGCTGGCGATCTGGCGGCTGCGCACGCCGCTGACGGCGGCACCCACCACCGCGCCACGCAACCTGCGCGCCGAGATGATGGTGGGCCTGCGCTGGCTGTGGTGGCAGCCGCTGGTGCGGCACATGGCGGCCATCACCTGCCTCTCCAACTTCGTCAGTGCGGCGGTGCCGCTGCTGTTGATCGTGCTGGCCAAGGACTTGCGGGCCGGCGAGGCGCAGATCGGCCTGATCTTCAGCGCCGGCGGCATCGGCGGCCTGCTGGGCGCCTTGTCGGGCAGCTGGTTCGCGCGGCGCTTGCGCTTCGGCCAGGTGATCGCCGGCACGCTGGCGGTGCAGGCCCTGATGCTGCCGCTGCTGGTGTGCATGCCGGGGCCGCAGGCGCTGGGCGCGGTGTTCGCGGTCTACATGTTCTGCGGGCCGCTGTACAACGTGGTGCAACTCAGCCGCCGGCTGGCGATGATCCCCGATGGCCTGCAGGGCCGTGTCAACAGCGCGTTCCGGCTGGCCGCCAACCTGCTCTACCCGGTGGGCGCCGGGCTGTGCGGGCTGCTGGCCGAGCATGTGGGCACCGGCTGGACGGTGGCGGTGTTCGGCACGGTGATGGCGGCCCTGGCACTGGTCGCGGCGCTCGACCGGGTGATCCGCCGCGAGGGCCTGGACGACGGGCCCGCACCGGCGCCCGCCGATCGCTGATCAGCTGGCCAGGGCGTACGGGCCGCCGCGTTCCAGCGCGCGCTGGTAGGCCGGCCGGGCCTGGCAGCGGCGCACCCAGGCGTCCATCGCCGGGTAGGCGGCACGCAGGCCGCGCGCGGCCTCGCCGACGAAGCTCATCTGGATGTCGGCGCCGGTCAGGCTGTCGCCCACCAGCCAGTCGCGGCCCTGAAGCGAACGCTCGACATAACCCAGGTGGTTGGCCAGTTCACTCTCGATGCGCGGGTTCAGCGGCGCGGCGGCCTCGCCCAGCCGCCCGGTGTAGAGCTTGAGCATCAACGGCAGCATGGCCGAGCCCTCGGCGTAGTGCAGCCACTGGTTGTAGACCTCGAAGTCGCGCGTGCCGGCCGCCGGCTGCAGGCGGCCACCGCCATGGTGGCGGATCAGGTAGTCGATGATGGCGCCGGACTCGATCACCGTCAGCCCGTCCTCCTCGATCACCGGGCTCTTGCCCAGCGGGTGCACCGCCAGCAGTTCGGGCGGCGCCAGCCGGGTGGTGGCGTTGCGCGCGTAGTGGCGGATGTCGTAGGGAACCCCCAGTTCTTCCAGCAGCCACAGCACGCGCTGCGAGCGTGAATCGTTGAGGTGGTGCACGACGATCATGGGCGGTCCTTGAAGGGGTGGGGTGGGGCGCCGATTGTGGCGGCGCCGCGATGACCTCGCTTTAGACTGGGCACAGCGTCCGGTTTGAGGCGCAGCGATGGAGACGACGATGACGCTGAACCTGACCGTGCAAGACGCGCCCTGCGGCGCCCTGGTGCAAGGCCTGAACCTGTCGCAGCCGCTGGGCGCGGCGGCCTCGCAGGCGATCCGCGAGGCCTGGCTGAAGCACCAGGTGCTGGCCTTCGTCGATCAATCGATGAGCCTGGACGACCTGGAGCGCTTTGCATTGACCATCGGGCCGTATGGCGTCGACCCGTATTTCGAGTCGGTGTCCGGCCATCCGCATGTGGCCCAGGTCAAGCGCGAGGCCGACGAGACCAGCACGCTGTTCGCCGACAACTTCCACTCCGACTGGAGCTTCCTGGCCAGCCCGCCGGCGGCCACGCTGCTGTACGGCGACGTGATCCCGCCGGTCGGCGGCGACACGCTGTTCGCCAACCAGTATCACGCCTGGGATGCCTTGTCACCGGCGATGAAGGTGTTGCTGCTGGACAAGCAGGGCGTGCACAGCGCGCGGCGCGGTTATGCCAAGACGGGCCGCTACGGCGAGCAGGACAAGGGCCGCTCGATGGCGATCCGCTACGACGATTCGGCGCTGGCCACGCAGCTGCACCCGATCGCGCGCCGCCACCCCGAGACCGGCCGCACCGCGCTGTTCGTCAGCCCCGGCTACACCATCGGCATCGATGGCCTGCCCGACGACGAAGCCCAGGCGCTGCTGCGCGAGCTGTTCCAGCACCAGGCGCGGCCCGAGTTCGTCTACGCGCACCGCTGGCAGGCCGGCACGCTGCTGCTGTGGGACAACCGCTGCCTGGTGCATGCGGCCACCGGTGGTTACGACGGCCACCGCCGGCTGCTGCACCGCATCAC
This sequence comes from Aquabacterium sp., assembly GCA_030654555.1. Taxonomy (GTDB): domain Bacteria; phylum Pseudomonadota; class Gammaproteobacteria; order Burkholderiales; family Burkholderiaceae_C; genus Pseudaquabacterium. Next base: position 2,880 of record JAURXG010000041.1, on the reverse strand, counting down.
CGTGGGCGAGCGGGGACCGCGCTGAGGGTTGGACGGCGCCGGCTAAGCTGGCCGCAGCGCCACGCGCCAGCCCGCGAACGCCAGCAGCACGAACAGCGTCAGGCTGAAGAACTCGTAGGGCAGGCCCAGCAGCGTGGCCTTGGCCTCGGCGCAGGACGCGTAGGCGGCAAACACCTCGGGAAAACGGCTGTCCAGCCCGGTGAAGCCCATCACCTGGTCGGCCAGCGACTGGTTGCAGGAGGTCGAGGCGCTCGCCACGAAGTGCTGCCACAGTGCCGCCGACACGCCGGTCAACGCCAGCCCCAGCCCCAGCGCGGCGCCGGCGCGTTGCGCGCGCGTGCCCGGCAGCAGCAGGCCCAGCAGCGCGACGCCGGCCACCGCCAGGAAGATCAGCCGCTGCAGCACGCACCAGGCGCAGGGCATCATGTCCAGCCCATGCTGCGTGAACAACGCGCTGGCCACGGCACCCAGGGGCACCACCACCATGCCGGCCAGCCAGACGCGCGGCGACAGCGTCATGCCACTTCGGCGATCAGCTCGATCTCGACGCAGGCACCCATCGGGATCTGCGCCACGCCGAAGGCGCTTCGTGCATGCGCACCGGCCGCACCGAACACCTGGCCGAACAGTTCGGACGCGCCGTTGATCACCAGGTGGTGCTCGGTGAAGGTGGGCGCGCTGTTGACCAGGCCCAGCACCTTGACCAGCCGCACCACCTTGTTCAGGTCGCCCACGGCGGCGTGCAGCGTGCCTATCAGGTCGATGGCGATGGCGCGCGCGGCGGCCTTGCCTTCCTCGGTGGCCATGGTCGCCCCGAGCTGGCCGACCCAGGCCTTGCCGTCGCGCTTGGCCACATGGCCCGAGAGGAACACCAGGTTGCCGCTGCGCACGAAGGGCACGTAGGCGGCGGCGGGCACGGCCACCGGGGGCAGGCTGATGCCGAGTTGGGTGAGCTTGTCGTAGACGGACATGGCGGTGTGGGATGAGGCTGGAAGAGGGCGCCGATCCTACACTGCGGCCATGGCGACCGGCCCCTCCGCTGCGCCGCCCTGGAGCCCGGGGTGGGTCACCCTCCGGCCCCGGTCCGGGGGGCTCACGGCCGGTTGGCGGCTGGCGCTGTGCGCACTGGCCTGGCTGCTGGGTCTGGCCGCGCAGCTGCAGCAGGCGGCGCTGTGGCCATCGGCGATCTATGCGGGCCTGGTGCTGGTGGGTGGCGTGGGCTTGCTGGCCGGCTGGCGCTGGCCCGCGCTGCGGCACACCGCGCTGGGCATGGCGGCGGTGGCCGCCATCGCCTTCGGCAGCACCGGCTGGCGCGCCGACCAGCGCCTGGCGCAGCGGCTGCCGACGGCGCTCGAGGGCCAGGACCTGCTGGTCACCGGCGTGGTGGCCACGATGCCGCAGACCGGCCCCGCCGGCACCCGCATCGTCTTCGAGGTGGAGCAGGCCAGCCAGCGCGGCCAGCCGGTGCAACTGCCGCCGCGTCTGGCGCTGGGCTGGTACACGCAGTTCAACGACGAGGCCTGGCTCGACGATCCGCGCAACGACCTGCGTGCCGGCCAGCGCTGGCGCTTGCCGCTGCGCTTGAAGCAGCCGCATGGTTCGCTCAACCCGCAGGGCTTCGATGTCGAGCTGATGTGGTTCGAGCAGGGCATCGGCGCCACCGGCTACGTGCGGGTGGTGCGCGGCTGGCAGGGGGCCGAGCTGCTGGCCGAGGCGGTGGCGCATCCGGTCGAGCGGCTGCGCCAGCACCTGCGCGATGCGCTGCTGCGCGAGGTGCGCGATGCGCGTGCCGCCGGCGTGCTGGCCGCGCTGACCGTGGGCGACCAGGCTGCCATCGAGCGCAACGACTGGGAGCTGTTCCGCACCACCGGCATCGCCCACCTGGTGTCGATCAGCGGCGTGCACGTGACGATGTTCGCCTGGCTGGCCGGCGCGCTGGCCGGCTGGGCCTGGCGGCGCAGCACGCGCCTGATGCTGTGGCTGCCCGCGCCCACCGCCGGGCGCTGGCTGGGCCTGCTGATGGCGGCCGCCTATGCACTGCTGGCGGGCTGGGGCGTGCCGGCGCAGCGCACGGTGCTGATGCTGGCGGTGGCGGTGCTGCTGCGCGGCGCCGGCTGGCGCTGGCCCTGGGCGCTGGTGCTGCTGGCCGCCGCGGTGGTGGTGACCGCGCTCGATCCCTGGGCGCTGCTGCAGCCGGGCTTATGGCTGTCGTTCGCGGCGGTCGGCTTGTTGATGGTGTCGGAGCCCGCTGCCGGGGCAGCGCGGCCGGCCGCGGGGGCGCGCGGGCTGCTGCTGGGCCACCTGCGCGCGCAGGTGGTGGCCACGCTGGGGCTGGCGCCGCTGTCGCTGGTGTTCTTCCAGCAGGTCAGTGGCGTGGGTTTCCTGGCCAACCTGGTGGCGATCCCGCTGGTCACCTTGCTGATCACGCCGCTGGCGCTGGTCGGCATGCTGGTACCCGGCGTGTGGGCGTTGGCCGCGGGGCTGGTGCAGGCCCTGGTGTGGGGCTTGGGCGGGCTGGCGCAATGGCCGCTGGCGGTGTGGACCGCGCCGGCCGCCTCGGCGGCGATGGTGGCCTGCGGCGTGCTCGGCGCGGTGCTGGCCGTGCTGCCGGCCCCCTGGGCCTTGCGCTGGCTGGCGTTGCCGCTGGTGCTGCCGCTGCTGTGGCCGCCCGTGGCGCGCCCGGCGGCGGGCCGGTTCGAGCTGGTGGCCGCCGACATCGGCCAGGGCACCGCGGTGCTGTTGCGCACGCAGGCGCACCTGCTGGTCTACGACACCGGCCCGCAGTACTCCCGCGAGAGTGACGCCGGCCTGCGCGTGCTGCTTCCCTTGCTGCGCGCACGCGGCGAGCCGCGCATCGATGTGCTGATGCTCAGCCACCGC
>JAURXG010000038.1 GCA_030654555.1 Aquabacterium sp. | reverse complement strand
TGGCGTACACGTCGGCGATGAAATCACGCGTGCCTTGCAGGCCGGCGGCCACCGCGGCGGGCGTGGTCAGCGCGGCGCCGCGGCCGGGCACCAGCTGCGCGGGCTGCAGCGCGGCGATGTTGTCCAGCGTGCTCGGCCAATCCTTGAAGTAGGCGTCGCCGGCATAGGGCGTGGCGTCGAACTCGACCAGGTCGCCCGAGAACAGGATCTTCTGCTGCGGCAGCCAGGCCACCGTGTCGCCCTTGGTGTGGCCACGGCCCAGTTGCAGCAGCTGCACTTCCAGTTGCCCCAACCACAGCGTCATCTTGCCGCTGAAGGTCATGGTCGGCCAGGTCATGCCCGGGGGCACGCTCTCGACATTGCGGAACAGCCGCGGGAAGCGGCCGATCTCGCTGGCCTTGTCCTGCTCGCCGCGCTCGACGATCAGGTCGCGGGTGTCCTGGCTGGCGATGATGTGCTGCGCGCCGTAGGCCGACGCGCCCAGCACGCGCACCGCGTGGTAATGCGTCAGCAGCACGTACTGGATCGGCTTGTCGGTCACCTCGCGGATGCGGCGGATCACGTCCTGCGCCATGATCGGCGTGGCTTGCGTGTCGAGCACCAGCACCGCGTCGTCGCCGATGATGATGCCGGTGTTCGGGTCGCCCTCGGCGGTGTAGGCGTAGGCGTTGTCGCTCAGCTTGGTGAAGCTGACGGTTTTCTCTTCCAGGTCGGCCTGGCTGGCAAAGGTCTTGACGGGGGCGTTGTCCACGGGGGTGTCTCCGGCTGGGCGCCGCGCAGGGGGCGGCGGCATCCCGAAAGTATCCGACGTCAATTCGTGTTTGTCAAAGTGATTTGTTCAATGCGAATTTTTAGCGGACTTGCACCCGGTGCCGTCCTACACCGGGCGGGGGCGCTGGCCGATGGCTGGCGGGCGGCCGGGCGCGCTCAATGGGGGTTCTGGCCGTCGCGCTGCGCCGACCCTCCCTGCCGTCCAAACCGAAGGATTCCCCATGACCGCTGATGACCACCCGATCACCACCGATTCCGCGCAAGCCCGCCAACGGCTGTGGGACTTGGTCAAGGACATCCGCATGGCGATGTTCACCACCCGCCATGGCAACGGCCACCTGCATTCGCGGCCGATGACCACCCAGAACACCGGCCTGGATGAAGATTCGAGCCTGTGGTTCTTCATGTCGCGTGGCAGCGACGCGGTGGCCGATCTGGCCGGCGACCCGGTCGTCAACATCACGTACGCCGACCCGGGCGCCGACCGCTATGTGTCGGTCTCGGCCACCGCGGTGGTGGTGGAGAACGCGGCGATGAAGCAGCGGCTGTGGTCGAAGATGGCCGAAGCCTGGTTCCCCGGCGGCGCCACCGACCCCGACCTGGCGCTGGTGCAGGCCCGCATCCTGCACGCCGGCTACTGGGACATCGAGCAGAGCAAGATCGTGCAGCTGTTCCACATCGCCAAGGCGGCGGTCACCGGCCAGCCGCCCAAGGCGCTGGGCGAACATGC
>JAURXG010000033.1 GCA_030654555.1 Aquabacterium sp. | reverse complement strand
GTGGCGCGCCGCGCCAACATCGCGGTCGAGCTGGTGGGCCAGCGCCTGGGCGCGGCGGCCAGCCGCCGGCTCGACGGTTTCGGCGCCCTGCTGTGCACCGCCTTCTTCGCGCTGATGGCCTGGCAGTACCTGCGCTACGCGATCGAGCTGCAGGCCACCGGCGACGTGATGCCCATCCTGCGCTGGCCGGTGTGGCCGTGGTGGAGTGCGGTGGCGCTGTTCATCGGCATCGCCGCGGGCGTGGGCCTGCTCACGCTGGGCGCTGGCGATCCGGCCCGGGAGGCCGCATGACCGACCCGGTGATGCTCACCGTCTGGGGCCTGCTGGCCACCTTCGTGCTGATCCTGCTGCACGTACCGGTGGGCGTGGCGATGGGCCTGGCCGGCATCGTCGGCTTCGGCCTGCTGCAGGGCTTTGCGCCGGCGCTGACGATGATCGCCTCCGAGACCTCGAACGCGCTGGCCTCGCTCGATCTGGCGACCATCCCGCTGTTCGTGCTGATGGGCTCGTTCGCCAGCCTGGGTGGCCTGTCGGAAGACCTGTACCGGCTGGCCTACGCGGTGGTGGGCCACAAGCGCGGCGGCCTGGCGATGGCCACCATCGGCGGCTGCGCGGGTTTCGGCGCGGTCTGCGGCAGCTCGGTGGCCACGGCGGCCACCTTCGGCCGCGCGTCGTTGCCGTCCATGCTGTCGCGTGGTTATGCGCCGGGTTTCGCCGCCGGCACGGTGGCCTCGGGCGGCACGCTGGGCATCCTGATCCCGCCCTCGTCGATCATGGTGATCTACGCCGTGCTGTCGCAGGAGCTGATCATCACCCTCTACATCGCGGCGCTGGTGCCGGCGCTGATCGCGATCACGCTGCACCTGGGCACGATCATGGCTTACACGCGCTGGCGCCCGGCCGATGCCCCGGTGGGCCCACGCGCCAGCGCCGCAGAGCGCTTGCGCGCGTTGCGCGAGAGCTGGCAGGTGGTCGTGCTGGCGGTCACCGTGATCGGCGGCATGGCCGCCGGTGCATTCACCGCCACCGAGAGCGCGGCCGTCGGCGCGGTGATGGCCTTCGCCTTCGCCGCGCTGCGCCGGCGCATCCGCCGCGCCAGCCTGCAGGCCGCGCTGATCAGCACCGCCAGCACCGCCGCGATGATCTACGTGCTGATCATCGGCGCCTCGCTGTTCGGCTACTTCGCCACCGTCACCCAGGCGCCGCAGGCGCTGGTGGCCTCGGTGCAGGCCTCGGGCTGGCCGATCTGGGCGGCGGTGGCGGTGCTGATGGTGATGTTCATCGTCGCCGGCGCGGTGTTCGACGAGGTGGCCGCGATGGTGGTGACCATGCCCTTCGTGCTGCCGCTGATCAAGAGCTGGGGCTTCGACCCCATCTGGTGGGGCGTGATCAACGTGGTGATCATCGAGCTGGGCATGCTGATCCCGCCGCTGGGCATGAATGTCTTCGTGCTCAAGGGCATCGCGCCCAGCATTCCGCTGGCCGCCATCTACCGCGGCGTGGCGCCCTACGTCGCGTCCAACCTCGTGCGGCTGGTGCTGCTGCTGGCCTTTCCGGCACTGAGCCTGTGGCTGCCGGCCCTCCTCAAGGGATGACCCCATGACCCCGTCCACGTCCACCCCCGCGGCGCTGCACGACGTCGCCATCATCGGCTGCGGCCCGGCCGGCGCCACGCTGGCCAACCTGCTGGCCGAGCGTGGCCTGTCGGTGCTGGTGCTCGAACGCGAGGCCGATATCTACGCCCTGCCGCGCGCGATCCACTTCGACGGCGAATGCATGCGCGTGTTCCAGGCCATCGGCGTGGCCGAGACGCTGCGCCCGCAGCTGCTGGTCTCGCCGGGCATGAAGTTCGTCGATGCCGAGGGCCATGTGCTGATCGACTGGTCGCGCCCGCAGCAGGTCGGCCCGCAGGGCTGGCATGCCAGCTACCGCTTTCACCAGCCGGTGTTCGAGGGCGTGCTGCGCCAGCGGATGGCGAGCCATCCGAACATCGCGCTGCGCCTGCGCCACGACGTCTTCGCCATCGAGCCGCAGGCCGATGGTGTGCGCCTGCGGGTGGAAGACATGCGCAGCGGCCGCCTCTACGAGACCCGGGCGCGCTACGTGGTGGGCTGCGACGGTGCACGCTCGCTGGTGCGCCGCTTCATGGACACCGAGCTCGACGACCTGCAGTCGCACGAGCGCTGGCTGGTGCTGGACGTGCTGCTCAAGCGCCCTCGGCCCGACCTGGGCGACCACAGCATCCAGTTCTGCGATCCGCGCCGACCCAGCACCTATGTGCGCGGCGTGGGCGATCGGCGGCGCTGGGAGCTGATGCTGATGCCCGGCGACGACCCGGCCACCCTCACCCGGCCCGAGAACGTCTGGCCGCTGCTGGCGCGCTGGGTGACGCCCGACGACGCCACGCTGGAGCGGCCGGCGGTCTACACCTTCCACTCGGTGGTGGCGCGCGGCTGGCGCAACGGCCGGCTGCTGATCGCCGGCGACGCCGCGCACCAGACCCCGCCCTTCATGGGCCAGGGCATGTGCGCCGGCGTGCGCGACGTGGCCAACCTGGCCTGGAAGCTGGCCGATGTGGTGCAGGGCGTGGCGCCCGAGTCGCTGCTCGACAGCTACGAGAGCGAGCGCTCGCCGCATGTGCGCGAGTTCATCGAGACGGCGGTGCGGCTGGGCGGCATCATCCAGGCCACCGACCCGGCCCAGGTGGCGCGGCGCAATGCCGAGATGACGACGAACCCGCAGGTCTTCCACACGCCGCAACCGGCGCTGGGCCCGGGCGCACACGATGGCGGCGAGCAGGCCGGCCGCATCGCGCCGCAGCCGGTGTTCGACGACGGCAGCCGCTTCGACGACGCGGTCGGCTACCACCATGCGCTGGTGGTGCAGCCCGCGCTGGCCGCCGCGGCAACGGCGCTGGCCGGCCGCCGGGCGGTGGTGGTGCCCGCGGCCAGCGCGCCGCTGCAGGCCTGGCTGGCCGGCTTCGACGTCGCGGCCGTGCTGGTGCGGCCCGACCGCTACGTGGCCGGCACCGCCACCGACGAGGCGACGCTGCGCGCGCTGCTGCAGCGCCAGCTCGGCGGGGCCGTGGCATGAGTGCCGACGCGTGTGGGGCCGACGCGTGCGCGGCCGACGCGTGCATCGCCGAAGTGCTGGCCGCCGAGCGCGCTCGTGCCGCGGCCGTGGTGGCGCGGGATGCCGAGGCGCTGGCCGCGCTGCTGCACGACACGCTGACCTACCTCCACGCCACCGGCGTGCGCCACGACCGCGCGCAGCTGCTGCAGTTCGTGCTGACGGGGCCGCGCTTCCTGTCGGTCGCGCTGGTCGCGCCACAGGTGCGCCTGCACGGTGACTGCGCGATCGTCACCGGCGATCTGCACCTGCGCCTGCAGCGTGATCCCACCGCCGAGATCATCGAGGCGCGCTCGCTGGCCAGCGAAGTCTGGCTGCGCGATGCCGCCCAGCCGCGCCGCTGGCGGCTGGCGCTGTTCCAGTCCACCCGCCCCGCCTGACCCCCTTCCACCGGAGACCACCCATGCGCCGACGTTTCCTCACTGCCCTCGGGGCCCTGACGCTGGCGCCGCTGGCCGGCCGGGCCCAGGCCCCGGCCTGGCCGACGCGGCCGGTTCGAATCATCGTGCCGTCGGCGCCGGGCAGCCCCTGGGACCCGCTGACCCGCTTGCTGGCCGAGCGGCTGGCGCCGGTGTTCGGCCAGGCCTTCATCGTCGACAACCGGTCGGGCGCCACCGGCACGCTGGGCATGGACCTGGTGGCCAAGGCCACCGACGGCCACACACTGGGCGTCATCTTCATGCCGCATGTGCTGACGCCGGCGCTGTTCAAGAAGCTGCCCTACGACATCCAGCGCGACGTGGTGCCGGTGACGCAGACGCAGTGGTCCTACAACGTGCTGGTGGTCAACCCGGCGCTGCCGGTGCAGAGCCTGGCCGAGCTGCAGGCCTACGCGCGCCAACGCCCGGGCAAGCTGACGCTGGTGTCGGGTGGCAACGGCTCGCCGGCGCATGTGATGGGCGAGTACTTCAAGCAACTGACCAAGACCTACATCGTGCACGTGCCCTACCGCGGGCCGGTCGCGGCGCTGCAGGACCTGATCGGCGGCCAGGCCGACCTGATGTTCGCCAACACCACGGCGGCGGTGCCGCACATCCGGTCGGGGCGATTGCGCGCCATCGCCGTCAGCGCGCCGCAGCGGCTGGCCGCGCTGCCCGAGGTGCCCACCTTTGCCGAGGCCGGCCAGCCGCGCTTCGACGTGCGCGACTGGGCCGGCATCGTGGCCTCGCCGTCGGTGCCGGGCGAGGTGATCGCCCGGCTGGGCGACGAGATCGGCAAGGTGCTGGCCGAGCCCGCGGTGGTCGAGCGCTTCCGGCAGATGGGCGTGTTCCTGCAGGGCGGCCACCGCGAGGGCCTGGCCACGCTGATGCGCAGCGAGACGCAGAAGTGGGGCGAGGTGATCCGCAGCGCCGGCATCCAGATCGACGGCTGAAGCCTGCCAGGACCGCCCGCCATGCGCCCCAACCTGATCTTCATCCTGGCCGACGACCTGGGCCATGCCGACCTGGGCTGCTACGGCGGCCGCGCGCCGGTGTCGCCCCGGCTGGACGCGCTGGCGCAGCAGGGCCAGCGCTTCACCCAGGCCTATGCCAACTCGCCGGTCTGCTCGCCGACGCGGTTCGCGCTGATCAGCGGCCGCTGGCAGTACCGCCTGCGCGGCGCCGCCGAGGAGCCGCTGCTGGGCGCCAAGGCGCTGAAGGTGCCGGGGCTGGGCATGCCGCCCGAGCACCCCACCCTGCCCTCGCTGCTGCGTGATGCCGGTTGGCACACCGCGCTGATCGGCAAGTGGCACCTGGGTTTTCCGCCGCATTACGGCCCGCTCAAGAGCGGCTACCTGGAGCACTTCGGGCCCTACTCCGGCGGCGTGGACTACTTCAACCACCAGACGATGAAGGGCCGCCACGACCTGTGGGACAACGGCGAGCCCGCGCACCGCGAGGGTTACCTGACCGACCTGCTCAGCGACCGCGCGATCGAGGTGGTGCGCCGCAGCGCCGCGGCGTCGCGGCCCTTCCTGCTGAGCCTGCACTACACCGCCCCGCACTGGCCCTGGGAAGACCGCGGCGACGCGGCGGTGGCGGCCGGGCTGAACGGCGCCATCGACCATGCCGATGGCGGCTCGATCCACACCTACCAGCGCATGATCCACCACATGGACGAGGGCATCGGCCGCCTGCTCGACGAGCTGGACCGGCTGGGCCTGGCCGAGAACACGCTGGTGGTCTTCACCAGCGACAACGGCGGCGAGCGCTTCAGCGACAACTGGCCGCTGATCGGCGGCAAGATGGACCTGACCGAAGGTGGCATCCGCGTGCCGACGCTCGCGCGCTGGCCCGGCCGCATCCCGGCCGGCACGCTGTGCCACGAGCCGGTGATCACGATGGACTGGACCGCCACCCTGCTGGCCGCCGCCGGCGTGGCCGCCCACCCCGACTACCCGCTCGACGGCCTGTCGCTGCTGGACCTGATGGCCCGTCCCGACGCGCCGCGCCCGGTGCGCCCGCTGTTCTGGCGCATGAAGTACCGCGACCAGCAGGCGGTGCGCGCCGGCCGCTGGAAGTACCTGCGCATCGGCGCGTTCGAGTACCTGTTCGACCTGGCCCACGACGAACGCGAGCGCGCCAACCGCGCGGTCCACGAGCCGCAGCGCCTGGCCGCGATGCGCCAGGCCTATGCCGAATGGGCCGCCACGCTGCCGCCCATCCCGGCCGATGCAGACTACGACCTTCGCATCTCCGAGCGCGACATGCCCGGGGCCCACCTGTCCTGAACCAGCGCGACCCTCCTTCATGATCGACAAACGATTTCCCAGTGCCGATGCCGCGCTGGCCGACGTGGCCGACGGCGCCACGGTGCTGGTCAGCGGCTTCGGCACCGCCGGCATCCCCGAGCACCTGATAACCGCGCTGGTGACCCGTGCCCCGCGCGAGCTGACGCTGGTGTGCAACAACGCCGGCTCGGGCGAGTTCGGCCTGGCCGCGCTGCTGAAGGCCGGCTGCGTGCGCAAGATCATCTGTTCGTTCCCGCGGCAGGCCGATTCGCACCACTTCGACGCGCTGTACCGCGCCGGCCAGATCGAGCTGGAGCTGGTGCCGCAGGGCAACCTGGCCGAGCGCATCCGTGCCGCCGGGGCCGGCATCGGCGCCTTCTTCACGCCCACCGGCCACGGCACCGCGCTGGCCGAGGGCAAGGAGACGCGTGAGATCAACGGACGTTGGCACGTGCTGGAGCACCCGATCCACGCCGACCTGGCGCTGATCCAGGCCGAGCGTGCCGACCGCTGGGGCAACCTGGTCTACCGCAAGGCGGCGCGCAACTTCGGCCCTGTGATGGCCACCGCGGCGCGCTGCACGGTGGTGGAGGTGGCGCAGATCGTCGAGCTCGGCAGCCTCGACCCCGAGGCGGTGGTCACGCCCGGCATCTTCGTGCACCGGGTGGTGCAGGTGGACCGCGGGGCCACCCGGCCGGGTGGCTTTCGCAGCGCTGCTGCGCCGAAGGAGGCCGCGTGATCAAACCCTGGACGCGTGACCAGATGGCCGCCCGCGTGGCGCGCGACATCGAGGAGGGCATGGTCGTCAACCTCGGCATCGGCCTGCCCACGATGGTGGCCAACCACCTGCCCAAGCCGGGCGCGCCCGACTTCCGCGAGGTCATCCTGCAGAGCGAGAACGGCATCCTGGGCATGGGCCCGGCGCCGGCCGCCGGCGACGAGGACTACGACCTGATCAACGCCGGCAAGCAGCCGGTCACGCTGCTTCCCGGCGGCTGCTTCTTCCACCATGCCGACAGCTTCGCCATGATGCGCGGCGGCCACCTCGACGTCTGCGTGCTCGGCGCCTTCCAGGTGTCGGCCGCGGGCGACCTTGCCAACTGGCACACCGGCGCGCCCGGCGCCATTCCCGCGGTGGGCGGTGCGATGGACCTGGCCATCGGCGCCAAGCGCACCTTCGTGATGATGGAGCACCAGACCAAGGACGGTCAGAGCAAGCTGGTGCCCGAATGCAGCTACCCGCTGACCGCGCGGCGCTGCGTCAGCCGGGTCTACACCGACCTGGCGGTGATCGAGCTGGGGCCGCAGGGCGCGGTGGTGATCGACCGCTGCCCGGGGCTGGACTTCGCCGCGCTGCAGGCGCGCACGGCGATCCCGCTGGTCGAGGCGCACTGAGGGCTGGCGCCGGCCGGCCCGCGACGTCGCCCGGGGCACGCGCTGCCAGGCTCAGGCCGCCGGTGCCTCGTGCGGGTTGAGCCGGGCGTACAGCACCATGTCGCAGAACTGCCCCTGCACGTCGCGTTCGTGCCGGCGCATCACGCCTTCGCGCTGCAGGCCCAGGGCCTCGGCGAAGTGCAGCGCGCGCAGGTTGCGGGCGTCGCTCATGGCCTCGATGCGTTCGAAGCCCAGCGCGAAGCACAGGTCGATCACCGCCCGCGTGGCCTCGCGCATCAGCCCCTGGCCGCTGCGTTGCTGGTGGCCCACGTAGCCGATCTCGCCGCGCGCGGCCTTGAAGTCGATGGTGTGCACGTCGATGCGGCCGACCCAGCCGCCATCGGCGAGGGCAAAGACGTGGAAGGCCAGGTCCAGGCCTTCGGCGCGGCTGCGGGCATCGTCTTCGCAGAAGCGACGGGCCCATTCCACGTCGCGTGGGCGCAGGCCCCAGGCCACGTAGCCCAGGCTGCCCATCGAGGCGGCCAGGCCGTCGGCAAACGGCTGCGCGTGGGCGGCACAAGCCGCCTCCAGCCGCAGGCGCGGGGTGTGCAGGCGCTCGGGCGCGGTCTTCAGGTCGATGCTGCTCATCGGCCATGGTGTGCCGGGCAGGCCGGCAGCGTCAACCAATGCACGCTGTGGCGAGAAGAACGCATGTAGGGTGTTCTCGACGACTTGAGTGGGGTCAAGTCGATTTCACTTTTGCCGAAATTCCTGGCAATGGCGGAAACACGCCACCTCAGGGCTGTTGTTGGGCGGCTTCAGGGTGAGTCCTGAAGCCGCTTTCATCATTCGACGGAGCAGTGCAGTTGAACGTTTTCAAGACTCTCACGATCCGCGCCAGCATGGTCTGGTTTGCGGCATTGGCGGCATTCGGCGCGGGCGTGCTGGGCGCAGTGGCCTTGCTGCAGGCCCGCGACAACGAGGCGCTGACCGATCGCCTGCTGGCTGATGTGCAACTGGTGCGTGCCACCGGCACGCTGGACATGATCCACGATGGCCTGCTGGCCACCACCCGTGCCGCGATGCTGGCCGGGCCCGGTGCGCCAGCCGACGAGCAAGCCGCGGTGCGCGCCGAACTGGCCGACATGCGCAAGACCCTGGCCGACGCGACGGTGTTGGTCACGGCCAGCGCCACCGATGCGCAGGTGCGCGCCGCGGTGGCCGAGGTGCGGCCGGCGCTGGAGCACTACGCGCAGTCGGCGCAGGCGCAGGTGGACGCAGCCCTGTCCGATGCCCAGGGCGCCCGGGATCGGCGCGCGGCATTCGAAGCGGAGTTCAAGCAACTCGAACTCAGCCTCGGCAAACTCAGCCATCTGATCGAATCGCAGGCCGAGCACCATGTCGCGCAGCGCGATGCGCAGTTTGCGCGGCAGCGCATGGTGGTGGCCGTGCTGCTGCTGGCCACGGTCTGCACGCTGCTGCTGGTGGGCTTGCGCTTTGCGGCGCAATTGATCCGGCGCCTGGGTGCCGAGCCCGCCCGGCTGCGGCAGTTTGCGCAGGGCATCGCCGGCGGCGCGCTCTACACCGAGTTCGACGGCGCGCGGCCGGCCGACGGCAGCGTGGCGGCCGCGATGATCACCATGCGTGACCACCTGCGCGAGGCGGTGGCCTCGATCCGCGAAGGCGCCGACAGCGTGGCCACCGGCAGCGCGCAGATCGCCTCGGGCAACGAGGACCTGGCCGCGCGCACCGAACGGCAGGCCGGCAACCTGCAGCAGACCGCCGCGGGCATGGTGCAGATGACCGGCATCGTGCACCAGACCGCCGAGCACGCCCGCGCGGCCAGCGACCTGGCGGCCGCGGCGAGCAGCGTGGCCGAGCATGGCGGCGAGGCCGTGCAGCGGGTGGTGCTGACGATGGGCGACATCCAGGCATCGAGCCGCCGCATCGCCGACATCACCAACGTCATCGATGGCATCGCCTTCCAGACCAACATCCTGGCGCTGAACGCCGCGGTGGAGGCGGCCCGCGCCGGCGAGCAGGGCCGTGGCTTTGCCGTGGTGGCCAGCGAGGTGCGCAGCCTGGCCCAGCGCAGCGCCACGGCCGCGCGCGAAATCAAGGACCTGATCGCCAGCAGCGTGGAGAAGGTGAATGCCGGTGGCCGCCTGGCGGCCGACGCCGGCGCCACGATGGGCGAGATCGTGGTGCAGGTCAAACGGGTGAACGAGCTGATCGCCGGCATCAGCGTGGCGGCCGACGAGCAGACCGAAGGCATCGGCCAGGTCAGCCGGTCGGTGGCCTCGCTCGACCAGAGCACGCAGCAGAACTCGGCCCTGGTCGAGCAGAGCGCCGCGGCCGCCGGCATGCTCAAGGACCAGGCTGCGCGCCTGGCCAACGCGGTGGGCGCGTTCAGGCTGCAGGCGGCCTGAGCGGCCTGAGCGGCGAGGGCAGGGCAGGTCGCCAGTCGGTGACCGAAATGTGGCGCCGGGACGCTTTGTCGTCCCGGCGTCTTCGCGTCAGGGGGCGCGCGATCCGCCCAGCTGCGCCAGGTCCTCGCGGGTAGGCAGGGCGGCGTAGGCGCCCGGGCGAGTGACGGCGTGGGCACCGCAGCGGCAGGCAACATCCACGGCACGGGCCAGCAGGTCGGCGTCGCGATACCAATCG
>JAURXG010000026.1 GCA_030654555.1 Aquabacterium sp. | reverse complement strand
ATCACCAAGAAGATCGAACCCACCGCCGAGTGCAAGGGCGACGCCTACCTGGGCGACTTCTCGCTGCCGCGCAGCCTGGGCGAGGCGCTGACACTGCTGCGCGACGAGAAAGACCTGCACGAGGTGCTGGGCGCCTCGTTCATCACCGTCTACACCGAGGTCAAGGAGATCGAGTACGCCGAGTTCATGAAGGTGATCTCGCCGTGGGAGCGCGAACACCTGTTGCTGCATGTATAGACCGAGGAACACACCATGACCCGCACCACTGCCAGCTGGCAAGCCGCCGATTCGGCCCACTTCCTGCACCCGTTCACCGACTTCCAGTCGCTGGCGAAGAAGGGCTCGCGCATCATCACCAAGGCCGACAACATCTACCTGTGGGACTCCGACGGCCACAAGATCCTCGACGCGATGTCGGGGCTGTGGTGCGTCAACGTCGGCTACGGCCAGCAGGCGCTGGTGGATGCGGCGGCCAAGCAGATGACGGAGCTGCCCTTCTACAACGCCTTCTTCCAGACCGCCACCACGCCGGCCATCGAGCTGGCCGAGGTGCTGGCCGAGGTGACGCCGCCGCAGTTCAACCATGTCTTCTTCTCGGGCTCGGGCTCCGAGGGCAACGACACCGTGGTGCGCATGGTGCGCCGCTACTGGGACGTGCTGGGCCAGCCGCAACGCCAGGTGATCATCAGCCGCCACAACGCCTACCACGGCAGCACCATGGCCGGCGCCTCGCTGGGCGGCATGAGCGGCATGCATGCGCAGGGCGGGCTGCCGATCCCCAACATCACCCACATCGACCAGCCTTACTGGGTGGAGCATGGCCAGGGCATGGACAAGGAGGCCTTCGGACTGAAGGCCGCACGCTGGCTGGAAGAGCGCATCCTGGCCATCGGCGCCGACAAGGTGGCCGCCTTCATCGGCGAGCCGGTGCAGGGGGCCGGCGGCGTGATCATCCCGCCGGCCAGCTACTGGCCCGAGATCCAGCGCATCTGCGATCGATACGACATCCTGCTGGTCAGCGACGAGGTGATCTGCGGCTTCGGCCGCACCGGCCATTGGTTCGGCTGCGAGACCTTCGGCTTCAAGCCCGACCTGATGACCTTCGCCAAGGGCGTCACCAGCGGCTACGTGCCGCTGGGCGGCGTGATGGTGGGCGACCGCATCGCCAAGGTGCTGATCGAGCAGGGCGGCGAGTTCGAGCATGGATACACCTACTCGGGCCATCCGGTGGCCTGCGCGGTGGCCCTGGCCAACATCAAGCTGATCCGCGAGCAGCACCTGGTCGAGCATGTGCACGACGACGTGGGCCCGTATCTTGCTCAGGCTTTCGAGGCCCTGAGCGACCACCCCTTGGTGGGCATCGCTGAAACCTGCGGCCTGATGGGAGCGCTGTTGCTCGTCAAGGACAAGGCCAAGCTCACACCCTTCGATGCCGAGGTGGGCATCGGCATGGTCTGCCGCGGCCACTGCTTTGCCAACGGCCTGATCATGCGGGCGGTGGGCCCGCGCATGATCATCGCCCCGCCGTTGGTGATCACCCGCGCGCAGATCGACGAGATGACGGCGCTGATCCGTCGATGCCTCGACCTGACGCTCGCCGACGCCCGTCGCGAGGGCTGGCTGTGACCGGCCGCTGCGGTGCAGGCCCAGGCATCCCCTGATGAGCAAGCCTGCCCGGCCTGCATAGACTCCCCCATCTGACCAGAACGCCAGACTGTCCCTATTGCCCGGAGGAAAGATCCATGAATCGGATGTTGCGTCGATCGTTCACCACGCTGAGCCTGGCCGCGCTGGCCGTCACGGGGGCCGGCCTGGCCCAGGCGCAGGAGGAGGACAAGGTCCTCAACATCTACAACTGGTCCGACTACATCGCCGAAGACACGCTGAAGAACTTCGAGAAGGAAACCGGCATCAAGGTCCGCTACGACAACTTCGACAACAACGAGATCGTGCACGCCAAGCTGGTGGCGGGCAAGAGCGGCTACGACATCGTCGTGCCCTCGTCGAACTGGGCCAAGCTGCAGATCGACGGCGGCCTGCTGGCCAAGATCGACAAGAGCAAGATCCCCAACTACAAGCACCTCGACCCGGCGGTGCAGGCGCAGCTGGCGCGCATGGACCCGGGCAACGAGTACATGGTGAACTGGCTGTGGGGCTTCACCACCGTGGGCATCAACGTCGACAAGGTCAAGGCCGCGCTGGGCAGCACGCCGATGCCGGCCAACGTGTGGGACCTGGTCTTCAAGCCCGAGTACATCAGCAAGCTCAAGGGCTGCGGCGTGTCGTTCCTGGATTCGGCCTCCGAGGTGATCCCCGCCGCGCTGCACTACCTGGGCAAGCCCAGCTTCAGCAAGGTGCCCACCGACTACACCGCCGCGGCGCAGCTGCTCAAGGCCATCCGGCCGAACGTCACGCTGTTCAGCTCGTCGGGCTACATCAACGACATGGCCAACGGCAGCATCTGCGTGGCGCTGGGCTGGTCGGGCGACATCAACATCGCCCGCCAGCGTGCCATCGACGGCAAGACCGGGCAGAACATCCAGGCGCTGCTGCCGTCCACCGGCGGGCTGCTGTTCTTCGACGTGATGGTGATCCCGGCCGACGCGGCGCACCCCGGCAACGCGCACAAGTTCATCAACTACATGCTCAAGCCCGAGGTGCACGCGGGGCTGACCAACAAGGTCTTCTACGCCAACCCCAACCTCGAATCGAAGAAGTTCATCAAGCCCGAGGTGGCCAACAACCCGTCGGTGTTCCTGTCGAAGGAGAACCTCGACAAGATGAAGGCGCCCGATGCGCTGAACAACGACCTGCGCCGCCTGATGACGCGCACCTACACCGCCTTCAAGACCGGCCTGTAAGCCGATGGCCACCCCTGGCGCCAGTGTGAGCCCGCAGGCGGCGCCCCCCACCGCCCCCCGCGGGGCGCTGAGTCCACTCGGGAACGGCCCGTCGCCGACGCCTGATGCCGCGTACCTGAGCATCCAGGACGTGGTGAAGGACTTCAGCGGCTACAAGGCGGTCAACCATGTCAGCCTGGACATCGCCAAGGGCGAGATCTTCGCGCTGCTGGGCTCGTCGGGCTGCGGCAAGACCACGCTGCTGCGCATGCTGGCGGGCTTCGATTCGCCCACCTCGGGGCGCATCGTGCTCAACGGGCAGGACCTGGCCGACCTGCCGCCCTACCAGCGGCCGATCAACATGATGTTCCAGAGCTACGCGCTCTTCCCGCACCTCACGGTGTGGCAGAACATCGC
>JAURXG010000024.1 GCA_030654555.1 Aquabacterium sp. | reverse complement strand
CCGGGTGCCGGCACGGCTCGCCACGCGGGCCCGGCCGACAATGCCTGCATGAACGCAGCGCCCAACCCCGCCGGCCCCCGCCCCCCGGACACGACCGAACCGCAGCGGTTCATCGCCCGCCTGCAGCAGAGCCTGGCCGACGGCAGCTTCGGCAAGCTGATGCTGGGCCGCCCGCATGGCGCCGACCCCACGCTGCAGAAACTGCTGGCACGCCGCATCGTGCTGCGCGGCGTGGACCACCTGTCGCTGGTGTGGCGCCACCAGACCAAGGACATCACCAAGAACCTGCCGCTGCCCGAGGCCGTGGCGCTGATCGAGTCGCTGCTGCACGATCAGTTCCATCACGCCCACCTGGTGACTCGCGGCCACGACATCCAGCTGGCGCTGGGCAAGAAGGGCCAGTGGGGGCTGCGCATCGGCAAGCTGGCGGCCGCGCCGCCGCCGCCATCGGCCTCCGCCGAGGCCCTGCCCGCCGATGACGACGAAGGCCGCTACCTGGGCCACGACCGCCTGCGCCAGCATGCGCTGTCGCTGGACACACCCTTCCTGGCCGAGCTGGGCGTCACCGATGCCCAGCACCGGCTGGTGCCGGCGATGGCGCGCAAGTGGCGGCAGATCAACAAGTTCGTCGAGGTGCTGGGCCATGCGATCGCGCAGTCGCCGCTGGCCGCGCGTGATCCGGCACAGCCGGTGCGGGTG
This sequence comes from Aquabacterium sp., assembly GCA_030654555.1. Lineage (GTDB taxonomy): Bacteria > Pseudomonadota > Gammaproteobacteria > Burkholderiales > Burkholderiaceae_C > Pseudaquabacterium. The sequence goes on along the minus strand of JAURXG010000024.1, from coordinate 10,140 downwards.
CTGGACTTCGGCGCCGGCAAGGGCTACCTCACTTTTGCCGTGCACCACCAGCTGCAGGCCATCGGGCGGGTGCCCGAGGTCACCGGCGTCGAGCAACGCCAGGACCTGACCTCCCTGTGCAACGCCGCCGTGGCCCGGCTGGGGTTGCGGGGCCTGCAGTTCGACTGTGGCGACGTGCGCAGCCACGCGACCGACACCACCACCGACATCATGATCGCGCTGCACGCCTGCGACATCGCCACCGACGTGGCGATGCACCGCGGCATCACCAGCGGCGCGGCGATCATCCTGTGCTCGCCCTGCTGTCACCAGCAGCTGCGCCCGCAGATGCACAGCCCGGCGGTGTTGCAGCCGCTGCTGCGCCACGGCATCCACATGGCCCAGCAGGCCGAGATGCTGACCGACGCGCTGCGCGCGCTGCTGCTGCAATCGGCCGGCTACGACGCGCAGGTGTTCGAGTTCATCTCGCCCGAGCACACCAGCAAGAACAAGATGGTGCTGGCCGTGCGCCGCGCCACGCCGCTGCCGGCCACCCAGCGCCAGGCGCTGCTGGCGCAGGTGACCGCGCTGAAGGCCTTCTACGGCGTGCGCGAGCAGGCCCTGGAGACGCTGCTGGCCGCCGATGCCGGCGCCGCACCGCGGCCCGATGCCGCGGCCGAAGGCGGCGGCCCGTAGCCGTACCCGCGCGGCCGATGCGGGCCAACCGCGATGGACCGGCCGGAGGCCGGCGGGCATCATGGCCCCAACACCAACACCACGGCCCGATCGCACCATGCCCATCGCCACGGAATCCACCCGCAGCCCCCAGCACCGCGAGCTGATGCAGGCCGCCTCTCGCGCGGCGCTGAACCTGGCCGGCCGCAGCCGCGAGATCGAGGCACAGCGCTGGCTGCCGCAGGACATCGCCGACCTGCTGGCCGACGCCGGGCTCTACCGGCTGCTCACGCCGGCCGCGTACGGCGGCCACGAGGCGCCGCCGGCCAGCTTCTACCTGGTGATCGAGCAGCTCGCCCGCGCCGATGCCGCGGCGGCCTGGTGCTGCTTCATCTCCAGCACCGCCAGCGTGCTGGCGGCCTACCTGCCCGAGCCCTCGGCCCAGGCGCTGTTCGGCCACCCGCAGGTCAAGGCCGCCGGCGTGTTCGCACCCCGTGGCCGCGCCCTGCCTGCCGAGCAGGGCGGCGTGGCCGGCCTGCGCATCAGCGGCCGCTGGGCCTGGGGCTCGGGCGCGCGCAATGCCGATCTGGTCTCGGCCGGCTGCCTGCTGATCGGCGACGACGGCAAACCGGTGCTGCTGGACGACGGCGCGCCGCGGGTGCTCAGCGTGGTGCTGCAGCGCTCGCAGGTGCACCTGCTCGACAACTGGGACGCCTTCGGCCTGTGCGGCACCGGCAGCGGCGAGTTCGAGGTGCGCGACGCCTTCGTGCCGCTGGCGCACAGCGCCTCGCTGTTCGACGGCCCGCGCATCGCCACGCCGCTCTACCGCTTTCCGGTCTTCGGCCTGCTGGCGATCGCCATCGCCGCGGTGGCCACCGGCATCGCGCGCGAGGCCCTGGCCTCGTTCATCGCCGATGCCAGCCGCAGCGTGCCGCAGGCCAGCACCAAGCCGCTGTCGTCCAAGGCCACGGTGCAGGAGGCGGTGGCCCGGGCCGAAGCCGCGCTGCAGGCCGCGCGCTGCTACCTGCTGGCCAGCGTCGACGCCGCCTGGCGGGCCGCGCAGCAACCCGGTGCACTGCCGGTGGACGCCCGCCGCGACCTGCGCCTGGCCGCCACCCACGCGGTGCAGACCTCGGCCGAGGTGGTGACGCGGCTGTACACGCTGGCCGGTGGCGCCGCGGTGTTTGCCGCATCGCCGCTGCAGCGCGCCCTGCGCAACGTGCAGGTGGCCACCCAGCACATGATGGTCAACGACGCCACCTACGAGCTCACCGGCCGGCTGCTGCTGGGCCTGCCCACGCAGACCAACACGCTGTAGCTCGCGGTAGCATCGGCGCACCCGCACTGCGAACCTCGGTCATCAGGCCGCCCGGACCGCACACCATGACAGGCGACGAACCCTCCGCGACGATCGCCCTCCCCCTGCACCCCGACCGGATCGATGGCGCGCTGCGCGCCGAGCGCTTGCGCCTGTACCGGGCCAACCTGGGGTCGGCGCTGGCGGGCCAGGGGCTGATGGCGGCCTTCCTGGTGGTGGTGCTGTGGGGCCAGGTGGCGCACGGGCGGCTGCTCGGCTGGCTGGCCTGCCTGGTGCTGGCACTGGTGGGCCGGTTGATCGCCCAGCAGCCGGGCTCGCCCGAGCGCGACGACGCCACGATGCTGCTGCGCCTGCGCCTGTCGCTGTGCGTCATGGGCCTGATATGGGGCGCGACGGGCACGCTGCTGTTCCCGCCCGAGGGCGCGGTGTACCAGGTGTTCCTGTACTTCCTGCTCGCCGGCATGGCCGCCGGCACGCTGACGCTGACCGCCTTCGACCTGTTCGCGGCGATGGGCTTCTGCCTGCTGGCGCTGACGCCGCTGTGCGTGCGCCTGCTGGGCACCGGCAGCACGGCCGATGCCGCCATGGCCGGCATGGTGATGATGTTCGTCACCTTCCTGTCGATGACCGGCCTGCGCGCGCAGCGCAACCTGCGCGACACCGTGGCGCTGCGCACCGCCGATGCACTGCGCGCCGACACGCTGCTGCGCAACCAGGCGCGGCTGCAGCAGCTGTCGACCGAGCTCACGGTCAAGACCGAGGCGCTGGAGCTCACGCTCGACAGCATGGCGCAGGGCATCCTCAGCATCGGTGCCGACGGCCGCACCAACTTCCACAACCAGCGCATGCTGCAGCTGCTCGACCTGCCGCAGGCGCTGATGGCCGCCCGGCCGTCGATGGACGACATCACCCGCTACCAGACCGAGCATGGGCACTTCGGCGACGACCTGCACCTGATGGACGACGCCACCCGCGCCGCGTTCAGCCGCTGGCGCAACGGGGGCCTGGCCGAATTTCCGCCCAGCTACGTGCGGCGCACCCTGGCCGGCCTGGTGCTGGAGGTCAAGTCGCGCTACCTGCCCGGTGGCGGCGTGGTGCGCACCTTCTCCGACGTCACGCCCTACTTCGACGCGCAGCAGAAGCTGGCCGACAGCGAAGCGCAGGCCCGCAAGCTGGCGCTGGTGGCCGCACACACCGACAACGCCGTGACGATCACCGACGCCCAGCGGCGCATCGAGTGGGTCAACGAGGGCTTCACGCGGCTGACCGGCTACCGGCTCGACGAGGCGGTCGGCCGCCTGGCCGCCGAGCTGCTGCGCGGCGCCGACAGCGATGCAGCAGAGGTGGCGCGCATGGACCAGCAGCTGCGCATGGAACTGCGCACCACCGGCGAACTGCAGCACGTGGCCAAGAGCGGCCGGCGGTACTGGTTCGCGGTGGAGACGCAGGCCATCCTGGACGACGCCGGCCAGGTGCGGCAGTACATCTCGATCGGCCGCGACATCAGCGAGCGCAAGGCGGCCGAGCAGGCGCTGCGCGCCGCGCGCGACGAGGCCCAGCGCGCCAGCCAGGCCAAGTCGGAGTTCCTGTCGGCGATGAGCCACGAGCTGCGCACGCCGATGAACGCGATCCTCGGCTTCGCGCAGCTGCTGGCGGCCGACCCGTCGTTCCCGCTGCCCGCACGCCAGCAGGGCCAGGTGCGCGAGATCCTGCGCGCCGGGGCCCACCTGCTGGAGCTGATCAGCGACGTGCTGGACCTGGCCCGGGTGGAGGCGGGCAAGCAGCCCATCGTGATCGAGTCGGTGGCGGTGGCCACGCTGATGGATGACTGCCTGGCCTTGATGCGGCCGGTCGCGCAGGAGCGCAACATCCGGCTGGAGACCGCGCACGCGACCATCCCCTGCACCTGCTGCGTGGCGGCCGATCGCACCCGGCTCAAGCAGGTGATGCTCAACCTGCTGTCCAACGCCATCAAGTACAACCACGACGGTGGCCGGGTGCTGCTGGACTGCGTGGACGAGCACGACGCCGTGTGCATCCGCGTCAGCGACACCGGCCCGGGCCTGAGCCCGGACCAGCGTGAGCGCCTGTTCAATGCCTTCGATCGACTGGGCGCCGAGGGCAGCGCCGTCGAGGGCGCCGGCATCGGCCTGGTGCTGAGCAAGCGCATGGTGGAGCTGATGCACGGCCACATCGGCGTGGACAGCGCGCCGGGCGTCGGCAGCACCTTCTCGGTCCGCCTGCCGTCCGCGCCGGCGCCGGCGCTGGCACCCGAACACGACCGCACGGCGGCGATGACCTTGCCGGGCGAGCTGTCCGGGCACGTCACCAGCACGGTGCTGTACATCGAGGACAACCCCGTCAACCTGCTGCTGATGGAAGCCATGCTCGAGCACGAGCCCGGCGTGCGTCTGATCACCGCGCAAGACCCCTTGCTGGGCATCACGCTGGCGCGCACCGAGCGACCGCAACTGATCCTGCTGGACATCCAGCTGCCGGGCATCGACGGCTTCGAGGTGCTGCGCCGCCTGCGCGGGGCCGACGCCACCCGCGACGTGCCCGTCATCGCCATCAGCGCCAATGCGATGCGCAGCGACATCCAGCAGGGCATGGACGCCGGCTTCGACGACTACCTCACCAAGCCGCTCGACCTGACCCGCCTGCGCGCCCGGGTGCGCCGGGCACTGCAGCGCTGAGCCCGCCGGCGCCGCGCCCGCGCGCCAGCCCCTTGCTAGCGGTAGGCCTGGTACACGCGGTTGCTGCCGTCGCGCTGCAGCAGCAGCACCGCATAGGCATCCCGCCGACCGCCATAGGCCGGCCCGTCCATGCCGGGTGAGCCGATCGGCATGCCCGGCACCGCCAGGCCCACGGCCTGGGGGCGCTCGCGCAGCAGGCGCCGCACCTCGCGCGCCGGCACATGGCCTTCGATCGCATAGCCTTCGACCACCGCGGTGTGGCACGAACCGTACTGGCTGGCCACGCCCAGCTTGGCGCGCATGGCCGTGTTGCCACCGTCGTGCACCTGCACCTGGAAGCCGTTCGCCTCGAGGTGCTTGATCCAGTCGCCACAGCAACCGCAGGTGGCCTCCTTCCACACCACGATCGGCGTGCGCGGCGCGGCATTGGCCAGGGGGGTTGCGGCCAGCAGGGCAGCGGCCAGCCAGTCGCGGCGCCGCAGACCGGGCGATGGAGACAGTGTCGAGCGCATGGTGGTGTCCTTTCGTATGCCGAGTGCCGGCTACGACCGCGTCGGCGCCCGAACCCCCGGCGACCGCCGCCGCCATCCGGGGCGTCGAAGCGCCATGTTGCGACGCGCCGCCGTTGCGCGGCTTGATGCCCATCAAGCCCGACAAGGGCGGGTCATCACGCCGAGCCTGGCACCGGGCGGGCCGTCCAAGCGCGAATACCGGCCAAGCACATGCGGAACTCTTCGTTGGCGCAGCCGCCTGGCCCGCGTACAGTGCCTGCGATGTTCCGCCGCCTGTCCGCCCTGCACCTCATCCCGTCCTGCGCCACGCCATGCCGCCGGGCACCGTGCGGTGATGGGGTTGCGCCGTGAGCTGGCTGCGCGCCTTCAGGCGGTGCCAGCGACGATCGCGGGCATGAGCGAGGGCAGCATCCAGGTGGCCTGCCTGTGCGCGGCCTGGTGCCGCCTGTGCGACGACTATGCGCCGGTGCTGCGCGCCGTGACGACCGAGTTGCAGGCTGTCGACCGCCCCCTGCAGGTGCACTGGATCGACATCGAGGACGACGCCGACCTGTTGGGGGAGTTCGACGTGGAGACCTTCCCCACGCTGGTGATCGTCGGGCCCGAGGGCGTGCGCTTCGCCGGGCCGCTGATGCCCCAGCCCGATGTGCTGCGGCGGCTGCTGCGCGCCACGCTGGCCGACGCACCGGCAGGCGCCCGGTGGCCCGCCGTGGGCCCCGAGGTGCTCGCGTTTGCATCACGGCTGCGACGTCGGACCGGGCCCGACTGAGGCACCGGTGCCACGCGGCCCGGCGCGTCACGACGGGTGCACCAGGCCGCGCGGGTGATGGCCTCGTGTGGGCAGCGACCGATGGTCGACCCGCCGGCAACCCCCGGCGATCGACCACCTGGTGCCCGGCTCAGGCAACCGGCCTCAAAGGCGCCGATGGCCATGGCCACGCCCGCAGGCGGCCGACGTCAGGCCGTGACGGCCTCGGCGGCCGAGAAGTCGAGCAACACCTTCATCGCCTTGCTGCGGTCGCTCGCCAGCTCGAAAGCCTCGCGCGCCCGTGACAGCGGAAAGGCGTGCGTGATCACCGGCCGCAGGTCGACCCGGCCCTCGTTGATCAACCGCACCGCCAGTGCGAACTCGGCGTGGAAGCGGAACGAGCCGCAGATGCTCAGCTCCTTGGCCACCACCACGTTCTGCGGGATGCTGACGTCGCCACCCAGCCCCAGTTGCACCACCACGCCGCGCGGGCGCATCACGTCCAGGCCGGCACGCAGCGCCTGCTGATTGCCCGAGCATTCCAGCATCACGTCGAACGTGCCCTTGCGGGTCTGGCCGTCGGCGTTGTAGCGCTGCACCCAGTCGGGGTCCGTCGCCACGTTGATGGCGACGTCCGCCCCCATCGCGCGGGCGATCGCCAGGGTCTGATCGGTCACGTCGACCGCCACCACCTCGGCCGCGCCGTGCACCTTGGCCGCGGCGATGGCCAGCGTGCCGATCGGCCCGCACCCCGACACCAGCACGCGCTTGCCCAGCAGCGGGCCGGCGCGCTGCACGCCGTGCAGCCCCACCGAGAACGGCTCGGCCAGCGCCGCCAGCTGCAGCGGCACGCCGGGCGCCACGATCTCGCACTGGAGGGCATCGCACACCAGCTGGTTGCGGAAGGCGCCCTCGACATGCGGATCGCGCATGGCGCTGCCGTAGAAGCGCATGTCCAGGCACTGGTTGGGCAGGCCCTCCAGGCAGTAGCTGCAGCGGCGGCAAGGCCTGCTGGGGTTGACGGCCACGCGGTCGCCCACCTGCACGCGCCGCACGTCGGACGCCACCGCGGTGACGGTGCCCGCCACCTCGTGGCCCAGGATCATCGGCCGCTTGATGCGCACGGTGCCGAAGCCGCCCTGGTGGAAGTAGTGCAGGTCGGAGCCGCAGATGCCACCGAAGCCCACCTGCACCAGCACCTGGCCGGGGCCCAGCTCGCCGGCGTCCTGCTCCACCACGCGCAGGTCGTCGGGGGCGTTGATCACCAGGCACAGGCAGCGCAGGCGCATCGGTTGTCCATCATCCATGGTCGTCATCCTTGATCGGGTTGCTCGCTCGAACGGCCGTCGCATGCGGCAGTCGGACCCCGGAGTGTGCCAACAGATGACGACTGCGCCGCTGCCGCCGGGTCAGACACGCGGCCTGGCCGGCTTGGGCACCGCTCATTCGGCGAAGACCTCCTCGCGCCGGCGCCGGATCTTGGGCAGCAGCACCACCAGCAGCAACACCACCGACGCGGCCACCAGGCCGCCGCTGAGCGGCCGCTCGATGAACACCATCGGGTCGCCCTGCGCGTAGCGCATCGCGCGGCGCAGGTTCTCCTCCATCAGCGGGCCCAGCACGAAGCCCAGCAGCAGCGGCGTCATCTCGAAGCCCCACTGGATGAGCGCAAAGCCCAGCAGCCCGAAGCCCGCCGCCAGCAGCACCTCGAAGGTGGAGTTGTTCAGCGAGTACACGCCGATGCAGCAGAACAGCAGGATGGCCGGGTACATCAGCCGATAGGGCACGCGCAGCAGCGACACCCAGATGCCGATCAGCGGCAGGTTGATGACCACCAGCATCAGGTTGCCCACCCACATGCTGGCCACCATGCCCCAGAACAGCTCGGGCCGCTTGGTCATCACCTCGGGCCCGGGCTCGATGCCCTGGATGATCATCGCGCCCACCATCAGCGCCATCACCGCGTTGGACGGGATGCCCAGCGTCAGCATCGGGATGAACGAGGTCTGCGCCGCGGCATTGTTGGCCGACTCGGGCCCGGCCACGCCCTCGATCGCGCCGCGGCCGAAGCGCGACGGGTCGACGGCGAGGCGCTTCTCCATCGCGTAGGCCGCAAACGACGCCAGCACCGCACCCCCGCCCGGCAGCAGGCCCATCACCGAGCCCAGCGCGGTGCCGCGCAGCACCGACGGCGCGGCCTCCTTCAGCACCGCGGCCGACGGCCACAGCCCGGTGACCTTGGTGTCCAGCACCGAGCGGTCCTGCTCGCCCTGCACCATCAGGTTGCGCAGGATCTCAGCGATGCCGAACAGGCCCATCGCCAGCGCGACGAAGCTCACGCCCTCGGACAGCTCGCCGATGCCGAAGGTGTAGCGCATCGCGCCCGAGTCGACGTCGGTGCCGACCAGCCCCAGCGCCACGCCGACGAACACCATCGCAAACGCCTTGACCACCGAGCCCGAGGCCATCACCACCGAGGCCACCAGCCCCAGCAGCATCAGCGCGAAGTATTCGGCCGGACCGAACTGCTGCGCCAGCCGCGCCAGCGGCGGCCCCGAGGCCGCGATCAGCAGCGTGCCCACGCAGCCCGCGAAGAACGAGCCCAGCGCGGCCAGCGCCAGCGCCTCGCCGGCGCGGCCCTGGCGGGCCATCTGGTAGCCGTCGAGCGTGGTGACGATGGACGAGGCCTCGCCCGGCAGGTTGACCAGGATGGCGGTGGTCGAGCCGCCGTACTGCGAGCCGTAGTAGATGCCCGCCAGCATGATCAGCGAGCTGGTGGGCTCGAGCTTGAAGGTCAGCGGCAGCAGCATCGCGATGGTGGTCACCGGGCCGATGCCGGGCAGCACGCCGATCAGCGTGCCCAGCAGCGCGCCGACCAGGCAGTAGACGATGTTGTGCAGCGTGAGCGCGACGCCGAAGCCCAGCGCCAGGTTGTTGGCCAGGTCGGTCATTTGGGCAGCACCCGCAGCGGCAGTTGCAGCAGCACCGGAAACAGCACGCAGGCGGCCTCCGCCAGCGCCACCGACAGCACCGCCACCTCGCGCCAGCGGCTCTGCGCACCGGCCATCGCGGACAGGCCCACCGCCAGCAGCGAGGCGATCAGCAGCCCGCCACGCTCGATGGTCAAGCCGAACACCACCATCGCGCCCAGCACCAGCACGATGGGGCGCCACGGCCAGCGCTCCAGCGCGGGGCCTGGCCAGACGAAGGCGCGCACCAGCAGCAGCAGGCCGAAGCCCAGCACGATCCAGGTCAGCAGCCGCGGGATGTAGCCCGGGCCCATGCGGAACGCGGTGCCCACGCTGAGGTCCCGGCCGAACCACCAGGCGCAGCCCGCGCAGGCCAGCAGGAACAGCGCCGCCGCCAGGTCGTTGGGGGCGCGCAGCGGCCCGGCGCGCCGTGGTGCGGGCTGCGGAACATCGGTCATGGTTCTCCTCGTGTCGGTGGGCACTGCACGGCATTCGGCTGCCGGGCGAGGCGACTATCACCGCGAAGGCCGAGCCCAGACAGAGGGCTAGCCCGCAGAGGCGCAGGCGATGTCGCGTTCGTGACCTGATGCCGCGGTCCCGCTGGGGCCTAATCTTTTTCGAGGGTCGCAGCGCAGCGCCAGATTGCGTGCGGCCCGATCACCACCGACCCGCCTCCAGGAGACCGCCCATGACGATCGACCACACCCGTCGCAAGACCCTCGGCTTCGCGGCCGGCACGGCCGCCGCCGCGATGTTCTCGGTGCCCGGCACCGCGCGTGCGCAGGCCATTCCCACCAGCGGCCCGATCCGCATCCTGGCGGGCTACCCGGCCGGCGGCGGCACCGACGTGATGGCCCGCATCATTGCCGAGAAGCTCAAGGAGCGGCTGGGCGTCAGCGTGATCGTCGAGAACCGCGCCGGCGCCAGCGGCACGCTGGCCAACGAGGCGCTGAAGAACGCAGCACCCGACGGCTCGGTGATCCTGTACGCCCCCAGCGCGGGCACGGTGGCGCAGACCGTGACCAAGAAGCAGCTGAACTACGACCTCGAGAAGGACCTGGCCACGGTCACGCTGGCCGGCGTGCTGCCGGTGGTCTACGTGGTGTCGCCGACGATCGGCGTGCGCAACTTCGCCGAGTACGTGGAGTGGCTCAAGAAGAACCCGAAGAAGCACAACTTCGGCACCACCGCGATGGGCAGCCAGACGCACTTCTTCGGCGTCGAGCTGGGCCAGGCGCTGGGC
>JAURXG010000022.1 GCA_030654555.1 Aquabacterium sp. | reverse complement strand
GCATGGCGCTGCAGCGCCACGGCCGACAGGCCATCGCCCAGCACCACCGCCAGGTCGACGGGGCCGGTGGCGGCCGTCAGCAGCGTTTCGGCGCTGGCCGGGTCGAGCCGGCGGCCCCAGTCGGGGCGGCGCAGGTAGGCCTCGCGATGCGGTGCGCGGCTCAACACGGCCAGCGGCTGCCAGCCTTCGGACCGCAGTGCGGCGGCAAGGGTCGGCACATCCAGCGGCACGTGCACCGCATCACGCGCCTGGGCATGGGCCGCGGCGAAGCGCAGCACCTCGGCGGTGGGCAGGCTGGTGCCGGCGCGGCCCAGCGCGATGCGCGCGGGCGTGTGGCGGCGCAGGTCGGCCCAGGGATCGGCGGGCGGCGCCACGGCGGGCTGCGGCAGGGTGCTCATCCGGCAGGGCCTTGCAGCAGCGGGCTGAACGATCCGGCCAGCGCGGGCCGTGCCGTGGATGGCAACAAGCGCCCCTGTGCATCGGTCAGGCCCAGCCGCTGCAGCCAGGCCTCGAACTCGGGCGCGCGCTTCAGGCCCAGCAACTGGCGCACGAACAGTGCGTCGTGGAACGAGGTGCTCTGGTAGTTGAGCATCACGTCGTCGGCACCGGGCACGCCCATCATGAAGTTCAGGCCCGCGGCGGCCAGCAGCACCAGCAGGTTGTCCATGTCGTCGGAGTCGGCGTCGGCATGGTTGGTGTAGCAGATGTCGCCGCCCATCGGCAGGCCCAGCAGCTTGCCGCAGAAGTGGTCTTCCAGCCCGGCGCGGATGATCTGCTTGCCGTCGTATAGGTACTCGGGGCCGATGAAGCCGACCACGGTGTTGACCAGCAGCGGCCGGTAGCGGCGCGCCACCGCGTAGGCGCGGGCTTCGATCGTCTGCTGGTCGACGCCCTGGTGGGCGTTGGCCGACAGCGCGCTGCCCTGGCCGGTCTCGAAGTACATCACGTTGTCGCCGAGCGGTCCGCGCTTGAGCGCCAAGGCCGCGGCATGGGCCTCGTCGAGCAGCGCCAGGTTGACGCCGAAGCTGCGGTTGGTGGCCTCGGTGCCGCCCACACTCTGGAACACCAGGTCCACCGGCGCGCCCTGGGCGATGGCCTGCAGCGTATTGGTCACGTGCGTCAGCACGCAACTCTGCGTGGGGATCTGGTGGCGCGCGATCAGCTCGTCGAGCAGGTGCAGCAGCTGCACCAAGGCACTCACGCTGTCGGCCGCCGGGTTGATGCCGATCACCGCGTCGCCAGCGCCGTACATCAGGCCGTCGAGCATGCTGGCGACGATGCCGGCCGGGCTGTCGGCCGGGTGGTTGGGTTGCAGCCGCACCGCCAGGGTGCCGGGCAGGCCGATGGTGTTGCGGAACTGCGTGACCACCCGCACCCGGCTGGCCACGAGGATCAGGTCCTGGTTGCGCATCAGCTTGCTGACGGCGGCCACCATCTCGGGCGTTAGGCCCGGGGCCAGCGCGGCCAGCACCGGCGTGGTGGCGGCGTCCGACAGCAGCCAGTCGCGCAAGCCGCCCACTGTGAGGTGCGCCACCGGCATGAACGCCGCCGCGTCGTGGCTGTCGACGATCAGCCGCGTGACCTCGTCGGCTTCGTAGGGCACCAACGCCTGTTGCAGGAAGGTGGTCAGCGGCAGATCGGCCAGCGCCTCGCGCGCGGCCACCCGCTGCTGGGCCGATTCGGCCGCGATGCCGGCCAGCTGGTCGCCCGAGCGTGCGGGCGTGGCCTTGGCCATCAGGTCGGCCAGCGTGGCGAAGTGGAAGGTTTCGCCGCCGATCGAGGCGCGGTAGGCCATGGTCGCTCAGGCCGGCGCCGTGGCGATGCCCATCTCGCGCAGCACCTCGCCCACCGCGTTGACGGCCTGCTGCATCTCCTGGCGGCCGATGGCGCCGATGCAGCCCACGCGGAAGGTCTCCACCGTGGTCAGCTTGCCGGGGTAGAGCATGAAGCCGCGCGTCTTGGCCGCAGCATAGAAGCGCTTGAAATCGTAGGCCGGGTGGTCGGGCGCGTGGAAGGTGACGATGATCGGCGCCTGGTGCTCGGGCTTCAGGAAGGGGCGCAGCCCCAGCCTGCGCATGCCGTCGATCAGCGTGCGGCAGTTGTCGGCATAACGCGCCAGCCGGGCGGGCTGTCCGCCTTCTTCCTCGAACTGGCTGATCGCCTCGGCCAGCGCCACCACCACGTGGGTGGGCGGCGTGAAGCGCCATTGCCCCGTCTTTTCCATGTAGCTGTACTGGTCGTGCAGGTCCATCGCCAGGCTCTGGCTGTTGCCGGCGCAGCCGTCGAGCACGGCCTGGCGGATGAAGACGAAGCCCATGCCCGGCACGCCTTCCAGGCACTTGCCGCTGGCAGCGATCAGCGCGTCGAAGCGCACTTCGCGCGCGTCGATCGGCAGTGCGGCAAAGCTGCTCATCGCGTCGACGATCAGGCCCTTGCCGTGCTGCTGGCACACCGCCGCCACGCCGGCCAGCGGGTTCTCGACACCGGCACCGGTCTCGCAGTGGATCAGCACCACGTGGCTGATGCTGGCATCGGCGCGCAGTTGTTCGTCCAGCACCTGCGGCGAGACCGATGCGTCCTCGTCGAAACCCACCACGCTGACGCGCCGGCCCATCATCTGCGTCAGCTTGCCGGCGCGCTTGCAGTAGGCGCCGTTGTCGAGCACCAGCACATGGCCGTCGCGCGGCACCAGCGTGGCCACCGCCGCCTCCACGCTGAAGGTGCCGCTGCCTTGCAGGGGCACGACCACGTGGCTGTCGTGGCCGTGCACGATGTCGAGCAGGCGGCGCCGCACGCCGGCCGTCACGCCGTTGAAGTCGGTGTCCCACGAGCCCCAGTCGTGCAGCATCGCCAGCTTGGTGCGCAGCGTGGTGGTCAGCGGGCCCGGGGTGAGCAGGATGCGGTCGCGGTCCATGGAGTCTCCGTGGTCATCAAGCCTTCCAGGCTTGGGTCTTTCTGTCCACCAGCCAGGCCAGCGCGGTGAACACCAGCATCGCCAGGCTGGACGCCGCGGTGATCATCACCGCACAGGCGGCCGCCGCGCCCATCTCGCCGGCTTCGTCGAGGTTGAGGATGGCGATCGCCGCCACCTTGGTCTCGGGCGAATACAGGAACACCACCGCCGAGATGGTGGTCATCGCGTTGATGAAGAAGTAGCGCGCGATGTCGATCATCGCCGGGGTGCAGATCGGCAGCGTCACGCGGCGCAAGGTGACCCAGAACGGCACCTTCAGCGAGGCCGAGACGGCCTCGAACTCGGCGTCCAGCGCCTTCAGCGCCGTCACCGCGGTGAGGTGGCCGGTGGTGTAGAAGTGGGCGATGGTGCACACCGTCAGCAGCGTCATCGTGTGGTACAGCCCGCCCAGCGGATTGCCCGGCGCGTTGAAGAAGAAGATGTAGCCCAGGCCCAGCACCAGCCCGGGCACGGCCATCGGCAGCATGGCCAGCAGGCGCACCGCGCTGCGCAGCGGGCCGGCCCCGGTGGTCTTCTCCAGCAGGTAGGCGCCGGCAAACACCAGCGCGGTGCCGAACACGGCCGTGCCCGCTGCCATCGTCAGGCTGTTGACGAAAGCGGTGCCCACCTCGGCATCGACCAGGCCCATCGTGTAGTGGTTCAGCGTGGGCGCCAGGTTGTAGGGCCAGAAGCTGGCGAACGACGCGAAGAGGGCCATGCCCATCATCGCCAGCACCAGCGCGGCGATCACCAGGCAGTAGGCGGTGGCCAGGCCGTCGCGCCAGGGCTTGGCCCGGGGGCGGTAGGGCACGGCGCGGGCGGTGAGCAGGGCGGTCTGACGTGCGGCGACGAAACGGTCGACCGTGAAGGTCAGCACCGCCGGTGCCAGCAGCAGCAGCGCCACCACCGCGCCGCGCTGGAAGTCCTGCTGCCCGATCACCAGCTTGAACACGTCGGTGGCCAGCACGTTGAAGTTGCCGCCGATCACCTTGGGGATGCCGAAGTCGGTGATCACCAGCGTGGAGGCCACCAGCGCCGCCGAGATCAGCCCGTACTTGGCGCCGGGCAACGTGATGGTGAAGAAGCGCCGCCACGGCCGCGTGCCCATCGCATCGGCCGCTTCGTAGAGCCGGCCATCGGCCGCGCCCAGCGCGGTGATCAGGATCATCAGCGCATGCGGAAACACCGCAAAGCACTCGGCCACCACGATGCCCGGCGCGCCGTAGATCTGGTCGATGCCCAGGCGCTGCATCGCCGCCTTGAGCAGACCCTGGTTGCCGAACCAGTAGATCAGCGAGATCGCCGACAGCAACGACGGCGCCAGCAGCGGCAGCAGCGTGATGCCCCGAAACAGCGGCTTCCAAGGCATGCGGCTGCGGCGCAGCGCATAGGCGAAGGCAAAGGCCAGCGGCACCGTGATCAGCGTGACCAGTGCCGACACCCACAGGCTGTTGCCCAGTGAATCGAGCAGCGCAGGCGTGCGCGCATAGGCGATGAAGTTGGCCACGCCGACGAAGCGGCCCGAGGCGTCCTGCACCGCCTGCACCAGGATCGCGCCCAGCGGCGCGGCCAGGAAGGCCAGCAGCAGCACCAGCACCCCCGCCAGGCCGGCATGGGCCACGCGCAGGCTGGGGTCGGTCTGCAGGCGCAGGGCCGGGGCGGGATTGGCCACGGCCGTCATCCGAAGATCCTCAGCCGTTCGGGCAGCAGCTTTAGCGGCAGGCGCGAGCCCACGGCCAGCGCCTGTTCGGACAGGAAGTTCAGCGACAGCACCACCTGCAGCGGCTGCGGCCCCAAGGCGGCGGCGGTCACCGTCACCAGGCAGTAGGCACCCAGGAACTCGATCTGCGTGATGCCGGCCTCGAACACATGGGCCTCGCCCGGTGCGATGGGCCGGGCCAGCACGTCCTCGGGCCGCAGGTAGACGGTGACCTCGCGCCCGACCTCGCCGGCGTGCGCCCCGGCAAAGCGGGTGTCGCCGATCTGCAGCCCACCACCGTCGGTCAAGCGTGCGGGCAGGGCGTTGATGCGGCCGACGAAGTCGGCCACGAAGGCCGACGCCGGCTCGCGGTACACCTGCAGCGGCGTGCCCACCTGCTCGATCACGCCGTGGTTCATCACGACGATGCGGTCGGCCACCGACAGCGCCTCTTCCTGGTCGTGCGTCACCATGATGGTCGTCACGCCCAGCTGGCGCTGCAGGCGCTTGATCTCCTGGCGCAACTGCACCCGCACGATGGCGTCCAGCGCCGACAGCGGCTCGTCGAGCAGCAGCAGCCCGGGCGCCGTGGCCAGCGCACGCGCCAGCGCGATGCGCTGCTGCTGGCCGCCCGACAGCTGCGCCGGGTACTTGCCTTCGCTGCCGGGCAGGCCGACCAGCGCCACCAGTTCGGCGACCCGCGCGCGGATCTGCGCCCGAGGCGTGCGGCGGTTCACCAGCCCGTAGGCCACGTTGTCGGCCACGTCGAGGTTGGGGAACAGCGCGTACGACTGGAAGACGATGCCGTAGTCGCGCTGCGCCGGCGGCAGCGTGGAGATGTCGCGCCCGCCTTGGCGGATGCGGCCGGTGGTCTGGCCCTCCAGCCCGGCGATGATGCGCAGCAGCGTGGTCTTGCCGCAGCCCGACGGCCCCAGGAAGCAGATGAACTCGCCCTTGGGGATCTGGAGGTCGATGCCCTTCAGCGCAGCGAAGTGGCCGAACTGCTTGGTGATGCCCTCGAGTTGAAGGTAGGGCAAGTCCATGGTGAATGGCGGCCGGCTTACTTCTTGGGTTCCGACTTGGCGCTGTAGCGCTTGTTCCACTCGGCCAGCACACGCTCGCGGCTTTCGGCCGCCACGTTGAAGTCCATCTTCACCAGGCGCGCCTCGTAGTCCTTGGGCACGTTGGCCAGCGGTGCGGCCACGCCGGGCTGGGCGGTGATGGCGAAGTTCTTGCCGTACAGCAGCATCGCGTCCTTGCTGCTGGCCCAGTCGGCCAGCTTCTTGGCGGCGTCCAGCTTCTTGGTGCCCTTGTGGATGGCAAAGGCTTCCAGATCCCAGCCCAGGCCTTCCTTGGGGAACACCAGGTCGATAGGCGCGCCCTTGGCCTTGTTGGCGTTGGCGCGGTACTCGAAGCTGATGCCCACCACGTACTCGCCGGCCGCAGCCATGTTGCAGGGCTTGCTGCCCGAGTGCGTGTACTGGCCGATGTTCTGGTGCAGGCCGTCCATGTAGGTCCAGCCGCCGCCCTTGCCGTTGTCGTCGCCCCACAGCGTGAGCCAGGCCGTCACGTCGAAGAAGCCGGTGCCCGAGCTGGCCGGGTTGGGCATCACGATCTGGCCCTTGTAGGCGGGCTTGAGCAGGTCTTTCCAGGTCTCGGGCTTGGGGATGCCCTTCTTCGCCGCTTCCACGGTGTTGAAGCAGATCGTGGCGCCCCAGACGTCCATGCCGAACCAGGCCGGCGGGTTCTTCTTGTCACGGTACTGCGACATGATGGCGTCGAGGTTGAGCGGCTTGTAGGGCTCGAGCATGCCGTTCTTGTCGAGCAGCGCCAGGCTGCTGGCGGCCACGCCCATCACCGCATCGGCCTGCGGATTGGCCTTCTCGGCCAGCAGCTTGGCTGTGATCACGCCGGTGCTGTCGCGCACCCATTTCAGGTCGATGTCGGGATGCACCTTGTTGAAGCCGTCCTGGTAGGCCTTCAGCTGGTCGGTCTCCAGCGCGGTGTAGACCAGCAGCTGGGTCTTCTGCGCGAAGGCCGATCCGGCCGCGAAGGCCAGGGCCAGCGTGGCGACGAGGGCGAGGGGGCGCGCGAGGGTCATGCGTGAATCTCCTGGGGGTGTGGTGGGGGAACCCGGTGGGCGAAACGACAAACCGCAGAGCTTGTGCCGGCAAGCGTGACAACACGATGACCAAGGCGCCCGCGCCGATTCATCTTGTCCCGGGTCTTGCTGGCCTGTCAACGGTTTTTGGTAGATTGTTGACAATCTGCATTCCGGCGCGTCCAATGCCTGCATGAAAACCCTGGCTCCTGCGGCATCGTTGGCCGTCCCCAAGGCCAATGCGAAAGCCGTGCCAGCCCCTTCGGCGGCGAGCGCGGCACCGGTGGGCGCGGCCGCCTCGCAGGCCACCATCGCGCTGCTGCAGGCCAACTCGCTCACCTCGGTGGTGCATGCCGAGATCGAACGATTGATCCTCGATGGTGAACTGGCGCCCGGTGCCAAGCTCACCGAGGCGATGCTGGCCGATCGGTTGGGCGTCTCGCGCGGGCCGATCCGCGAGGCCTTCCGCATCCTCGAAGAAGCGGGGCTGGTGCGGCTCGAGAAGAACCGCGGCGTGTTCGTGCGCAGCATCCCGCTGGACGAGGCGATGGAGATCTACGACCTGCGCGCCATGCTGGATGAATCAGCCGGCCGCCAGCTGGCCGAGCGCATCACCGCGGAGCAGGCGCGTGAACTGCGCACCCTGGTCGAGCAGATGGAGCGGCTGGTCAAAGATGGGCACAACACCAGTGCCAGCGACCCCTACCACCTGATGAACCTGGCCTTCCACGACCGGCTGGTCGAGTTCGTCGGCAACCGCAAGCTGATCGAGCTGTACCGGCGGCTGGTGAAGGAGCTGTCGCTGTTCCGCCGCGTCAACCTGGCCGATGGCAAGCAGGTCCCGGTCTCGGTGCAGGAGCACCGCGCCATCCTCAAGGCCATCACCGCCGGCGACGCCGACGCCGCCGGCCGTGCCCTGCGCGCCCATGTGCTGGAGAGCAAGGAGCGCACCCTGAAGAACCACGCGTTGCAGGCCCGGCCTGTCGGCGCCACGGCGGCGACCCTCGCTGCCCACCTCCCCGCCCCGAGAAAGGCCCGACATGCTTGACGTCAACGGACGCCGCTACCAACTGCCCAAGGCGCCCACCGTGGTGGTGTGCGTCGACGGCTGCGAGCCCGAGTACATCGCCCAGGGCGTGGCCGCCGGGGTGATGCCCTGGATGGCGCGCACGTTGACGGATGCGAGCAAGGGCACCGCGCTGGTGGCCGACTGCGTGGTGCCCAGCTTCACCAACCCCAACAACCTGAGCATCGTCACCGGCGTGCCGCCCTCGGTGCATGGCATCTGCGGCAACTACCTCTACGACACCGC
>JAURXG010000001.1 GCA_030654555.1 Aquabacterium sp. | reverse complement strand
GTGCTGGCCGCCGCCACCGTCTACGCGCTCGACATGGGCGCTCTGCTGGCCGGCACCACGTACCGCGGTGATTTCGAGCAGCGCCTGAAGGGCGTGCTCAAGCAACTGAAGGACCAGCCCAGCGCGGTGCTGTTCATCGATGAGATCCACACGCTGATCGGCGCCGGTGCGGCCTCGGGCGGCACGCTCGACGCCAGCAACCTGCTCAAGCCCGCGCTGAGCAACGGCACGATGAAGTGCATCGGCGCCACCACCTTCACCGAGTACCGCGGCATCTTCGAGAAGGACGCGGCACTGTCGCGGCGCTTCCAGAAGGTCGACGTGGTCGAGCCGTCGGTCGAGCAGACCGTCGAGATCCTCAAGGGCCTGAAGTCGCGCTTCGAGGACCATCACAACGTGAAGTACGCGCTGGGCGCGCTGCAGGCTGCCGCCGAGCTGTCGGCCAAGTTCATCAACGACCGCCATCTGCCCGACAAGGCCATCGACGTGATCGACGAGGCCGGCGCCGCGCAGCGAATCCTGCCCAAGAGCAAGCAGAAGAAGACCATCACCCGCAACGAGGTCGAGGAGATCGTCGCCAAGATCGCGCGCATCCCGCCGGCCTCGGTCAGCAGCGACGACCGCGGCAAGTTGAAGAGCCTGGACCGCGACCTCAAGAGCGTGGTGTTCGGGCAGGATCCGGCCATCGACGCGCTGGCTTCGGCCATCAAGATGGCGCGCTCCGGCCTGGGCAAGCCCGACAAGCCGATCGGCTCGTTCCTGTTCAGCGGCCCCACCGGCGTCGGCAAGACCGAGGTCGCCAAGCAGCTGGCCTACATCCTGGGCATCGACCTGATCCGCTTCGACATGTCCGAGTACATGGAGCGCCATGCGGTCAGCCGGCTGATCGGCGCGCCCCCGGGCTACGTCGGTTTCGACCAGGGTGGCCTGATGACCGAGGCGGTGACCAAGAAGCCGCACTGCGTGCTGCTGCTCGACGAGATCGAGAAGGCCCATCCCGACGTCTACAACGTGCTGCTGCAGGTGATGGACCACGGCTCGCTGACCGACAACAACGGGCGCAAGGCCGATTTCCGCAACGTCATCATCATCATGACGACGAATGCGGGCGCCGAGACGATGAACAAGTCGACCATCGGCTTCACCAACTCGCGCGAGCAGGGCGACGAGATGGCCGACATCAAGCGCTTGTTCACGCCCGAGTTCCGCAACCGCCTGGATGCCACGGTCAGCTTCCGCGCGCTGGACGAGAACATCATCCTGCGCGTGGTCGACAAGTTCCTGCTGCAGCTGGAAGGCCAGCTCGGCGAGAAGAAGGTCGAAGTCACCTTCACCGACGCGCTGCGCAAGCACCTGGGCAAGAAGGGCTTCGATCCGCTGATGGGTGCCCGCCCGATGCAGCGCCTGATCCAGGACACCATCCGCCGCGCGCTGGCCGACGAACTGCTGTTCGGCCGGCTGGTCGACGGCGGCCGCCTGACGGTGGACGTGGACGACAAGGGCGAGGTGCAGCTCGACATCCTGCCGCCCAAGAAGAGCGACAAGGCCAAGGCCGAACCCGCACCCGCCTGATCGCCCACCCCAGGTAGCGCCTTCGGCGCTTCCCTGGGGCGCCCCAGCGGCCCGGCGGAGCCGGTTCCACGGGGTCTGCAGGGTCATGTCGGGAAGGCGGCGGGGTCCTGCCGAAAATAGCGCGCCAGCAGCCCGTACAGATCGGGGTGCTCGGCGCGCAGCTGTTTGGGCTTGACGAAGAAGGTCTCGCTGGCCACCGCGAAGAACTCGTCGACGCTGGTGGCGCCGTAGGGGTCGAGCAGGGTGTCGCTGCCGGCCTCGACCGCGGCGCAGAACTGCTCGAAGGCCCGGTCGAGCACGGCGATCCAGGCTGCGCGTTCCGCGGCGCTGGGCAGCGGCGGCACGCCGTCGGGCTCGCCGTCGCCCATGTCCAGCACATGGGCGAATTCGTGGATCACCACGTTGTAGCCCCAGTCGGCCGATTCGCCCGAATCGGCCACGTCGGTCCAGCTCAGCATCACCGGGCCACCGGCCATGGCCTCGCCGGTCAGCACCTCGTCCCAGGCGTGCACGACGCCGTCGTCGTCCATCACCTCGCGCTGCGCCACCACCTCGTCGGGATGCACGACGAGGCCGACGAAGCCGCGGTACGGCGCCAGGCCGAAGCGCAGCACCGGCAGCACCGCCTGCGCGGCGATGCACACGGCCATGGCGTCGTCGACCCGCAGCCCGCCGGCGCCGGTGAACTCCTTCTCGTCGAGGAACAGGCTGGCCAGGCGGCGCAATTCGGCCAGGTCGTCCGGGGAGCGGTTGGCCAGAAAGGGCAGGCGGGCGAGCGTGAGCTGCCACAGCGCCTCGGGGATGGCGCGGCGCGCCAGCACGCGCGACTCGCGGTGCATCCGCCAGCGCTGCATCAGCGCCTTCACGCCGGCGCCTTCATGCCGCCAGATCCAGCACCTGCAGGCCGGCGGCGCTCAGGCGCAGGCCGCGGGCGCGTGGCGCCCCGTGGTCGAAGTCCCAGTCGCCCAGCACATGACGCAGGTGACCACCGGCCAGAACATGGGTGGCGGGGCGATGGGTGTGGCCATGCACCATCGTGTCGGCGTCGGCAGCCCGCAGCCAGGCGGTAGTGGCCGCATCGTCGACGTCGCTCCATTGGTCGGCCGCCTGCCCGGCCTGGTGCGCGGCGCTGGCGTCGCGCATCAAACGGGCTTGCCGCTGGCGTTCATCCAGCGGCAACGCCAGGAAGGGCCGCTGCCAGGCGTCGGCACGCACCTGCCGGCGGAACTGCTGGTAGGCGGTGTCCGCCAGGCACAGCGCGTCGCCGTGCGTCAGCAGCCAGCGCCGGCCGAAGGCCTGCAGCAGGGTGGGATCGGCCAGGCGCTGCATGCCGGTTTCGGCCAGCAACGCCTCACCCACCAGGAAATCGCGGTTGCCGGGCAGGAAGGCCAGCGCACGGTGGCGGCTGGCCTCGCGCAGCACCTCGACGCAGGCGGCCTCGAAGGGGCCGAAGCGGGCATCGTCGCCCACCCACACCTCGAACAGATCACCCAGGATCAGCACGGCGTCGGCCGGTGTGCCCAAGAGGTGGGCGCGCCAGGCCTCGAAGGTGCGTGGCATGTCGGCCTGCAGGTGCACGTCCGACAGCAGGTCGATCTGCGTCCAGGCGGGATCGGCCTGGAAGGGCGTGAACGTGGGCAGCACCGCCGTCATGGCAGCATCGGCCCGGTGCGGATCGGCCGCGCTCAGGCGACTTCCACAGCCTTCAGGATCACCACGTCCTCGAGCGGCACGTCGCCGTGGCCACCCTTGTTGCCGGTGGCCACGCGCTCGATGGCATCGACGACCTCGGTGCCCGAGACCACCTTGCCGAACACGGCGTAGCCCCAGCCCTGCGCACTGGGCGCGGTGTGGTTCAGGAAGCCGTTGTCGGCCGCGTTGATGAAGAACTGCGCGGTGGCCGAGTGCGGCGCGCTGGTGCGCGCCATCGCCAGCGTGTACTTGGTGTTCTTCAGGCCGTTGTTGGCCTCGTTCTGGATCTCGGCGCCGGTGGGCTTCTGCTTCATGCCGGGCTCGAAGCCGCCGCCCTGGATCATGAAACCCTTGATCACGCGGTGGAACACGGTGCCGTCGTAGTGGCCGTTGTTCACGTAGGTCAGGAAGTTGGACACCGACAGCGGCGCCTTGGCGTCGTCGAGCTCGATGCGGAAGCTGCCGGCGCTGGTGGTCATTTCAACGGTCTTGGTCATGTCATTTCTCCGAGAGGATGGTGGCTTGCTGGATGGTGATGGCCTGCTGGGGCACGTTCTGGTGGCCGGCCTTGTTGCCCACGGGCACGGCCTTGATGCGGTCGACCACGTCCAGGCCCTCGACCACGCGGCCGAACACGGCGTAGCCGCCACCGCCGGTGTCGAGCCGGGTGTTGTCGGCCACGTTGATGAAGAACTGCGCGGTGGCCGAATCGGGCACCGGAGTGCGTGCCATCGCGATCGTGCCGCGTGCGTTCGACAGGCCGCGGCCGACTTCCAGCGGGATCGGGTCGCGCACCGGCTTCTCGTCCATGCCGGCGGTCATGCCGCCGCCCTGGATCATGAAGCCGTCGATCACGCGGTGGAAGATGGTGCCGCTGTAGTGGCCGGCCTTCACGTACTGCACGAAGTTGGCCACGGTCTTGGGCGCCTTCTCGGCGTCGAGCTGCACGACGATGTCGCCCATCGAGGTGGCAAGCTTCACCTTCTGGGCCCAGGCCGGTGCCGCGGTGGCCAGGCTGGCGGCCAGTGCGGCTGCAAGGGCAAGATGTTTCATGGGGTGTTTCTCCGGGGGGTCGATGTCAGGCAGGGAACGGGACAGCGAGGCTGCGGCGGCGCCCGCGCTCAGCGCGCGCTGGCCAGCTCGCGCACCAGCCGAAGCTTGGTCTGCAGTGCCGGCTCGGTGCGGCCGCCGGCGGCTGCGGCCTCGTAGGCGCGCAGGGCCAGGCGCACGAACACGTCGCCCAGGTTCTCGTGCGCGGTGCGGTAGGCCGGGTCCAGGCGCAGCGCGGTTTCCAGCAGGCTGCGGGCGCGGTCGAGCTGGCCGTCGGCGGCCTGCAGCACGGCCAGGTTGTTGTAGGGCTCGGGCAGGTCGGGGAAATCCTCGGTCATGCGCTCGAGCACCGGCACGGCTTCGGCCGATCGGCCGGTCTCGGTCAGCAGCACGGCCCTGAGAAACCGCAGACCGGGGTCGGACGGTCGCGCGATCAGCGCCTGGTCCAGTTGCTGCAGCGCCAGGCGTTGTTCGCCGCTGCGAAACTGACGCTCGATGTCGCGCGCCGAGGCGCCCGGATCGGCGGCCGGCGCGGCCGACACCAGACCCGCCAACACGGCGGCCAGCAGCCCGCGCAGCATCCTCCCAGGGCCAAGCCGGGCGCGGTCGAAAGGGGGGGTGGGGCGAGGGGGCAAGCGTGGGCCGGGTGGGCAGATCCGAGGGTGCGGCGGCGTGGGCCACCGCTATACTGATTTGATTGTATCGACCCCCCGGCCCAGGCCAGGCGCGCCCAGCGGGATGCCCCGACCATCCACAGGCCGACCGCGGGTCCACCATCCCAGACCCTCACGGCCGCGCTTGCGGCCGTTTTCCGCATCGGCCGATGACGCTCCGACTCTTCAACACGCTGACCCGCCGCCTCGAGCCCTTCACGCCCATCGTGCCGGGCCAGGTGCGCATGTATGTCTGCGGCATGACCATCTACGACCTGTGCCACATGGGCCATGCGCGCATGATGATGGCCTTCGACGTGGTTTACCGCTGGCTGGCGGCCAGCGGTTACCAGGTCACCTATGTCCGCAACATCACCGACATCGAGGACAAGATCATCAAGCGAGCGGTCGAGCGCGGCATCACCATCCGCGCGCTGACCGACGAGATGATCGCCGCTATGCGGCAAGACCTGGCTGCCATCGGCACCGTGGCGCCCACCCACGAGCCGCGTGCCACCGAGTACGTGCCGCAGATGCTGGCGATGATCCACACGCTGGAGGACCGGGGCCTGGCCTACCGCGCCAGCGGCGGGCAGGCGGGCGGCGACGTCAACTTCGCGGTGCGCAAGTTCCCGGGCTACGGCAAGTTGTCGGGCAAGAGCATCGACGAACTGCGCGCCGGCGAACGCGTGGCCGTGGCCGAGGGCAAGGACGACCCGCTCGACTTCGTGTTGTGGAAGGCCGCCAAGGCCGACGAGCCGGCCGACGCCACCTTTGCCAGCGATTACGGCCCCGGCCGGCCGGGCTGGCACATCGAGTGCTCGGCCATGAGCTGCGCGCTGCTGGGCGAGCGCTTCGACATCCACGGCGGCGGCATGGACCTGCAGTTTCCGCACCACGAGAACGAGATCGCGCAGAGCGAGGGCGCGCTGGGCCATCCGTTCGTCAACTACTGGCTGCACAACGGCTTTCTCAACGTCGACAACGAGAAGATGTCCAAGAGCCTGGGCAACTTCTTCACCATCCGCGACGTGCTGCAGAAGTTCGACGGCGAGACGCTGCGCTTCTTCATGCTGCGCACGCATTACCGTAGTCCGTTCAACTTCAGCGACCAACTGCTCGACGACGCGCGCACCGCGCTGCGCCGGCTCTACACCGCGCTGGACGGCATCGCGCTGCCCGAGGCCAACGTCACCATCGACTGGACGCAGCCGCAAGCGGCTGCCTTCAAGACGGCGATGGACGACGACTTCAACACGCCCGGTGCGCTGGCGGTGCTGTTCGAACTGGCCAACGAATGCAACCGCAGCCGCTCGGCCGAGACCGCGGCGCTGCTGCGTGCGTTGGCGGCCACGCTGGGCGTGCTGCAGCAGGCGCCGCGCGCCTACCTTCAGGCGGTGAACGCCGACAGCGGGCTCGACCCGGCCAGCATCGAAGGCCTGATCGCCGAGCGTTCGGCCGCCAAGGCGGCGAAGAACTTCGCCGAGGCCGACCGCATCCGCAAGCACCTGGCCGCACAGGGCATCGAGTTGAAGGATTCGGCCACGGGCACCACCTGGGTCAGGGCCTGACCATGCCCAAGAGCAGTTCGCCACCCGCCGATCCTTCGGCCGCGCTGGTTCAGGCCGACCCGATCACCGTCACGCCGGCCTACTGGGACGAGGCCTGCCGCCACCTGGCCAAGCGCGACCGGGTGATGAAGAAACTGATCCCCAAGTTCGGCGAGGCCCGGCTGCAGAGCCGCGGTGACGCCTTCACCACGCTGGCGCGGTCGATCGTCGGCCAGCAGATCTCGGTCAAGGCCGCGCAATCGGTGTGGGATCGTTTCGTCACCGCGGTGGGCGGGCCGTCCGCGCGGCTGGCGCCGGCGTCGGTGCTGGCGCTGGACACCCCCACGCTGCGTGGCGCGGGCCTGTCGGCGCGCAAGGCCGAGTACCTGGGCGACCTGGCGCGGCACTTCGAGTCCGGCGCGGTGCATGTGCCGCAGTGGCAGCAGATGGACGACGAGGCCATCATCGACGAACTGGTGGCCATCCGCGGCATCGGCCGCTGGACGGCCGAGATGTTCCTGATCTTCCACCTGATGCGGCCCAACGTGCTGCCGCTGGACGACCTGGGCCTGATCAAGGGCATCAGCCTGGGC
>JAURXG010000405.1 GCA_030654555.1 Aquabacterium sp. | reverse complement strand
GGCGCGCAGGTCGTCCAGCGCCTGATTGGCCTGTGCCAGCGGGTAGGGGTGCGTGCGGACCTGCAGTGGCACCTCGGCCGCCACGCGCATGAAGTCCTCGCCGTCCTGCCGCGTGAGGTTGGCCACCGAGACGATGTGCCGCTCGCCCCACAGCCACGCATACGGAAACGACGGGATGTCGCTCATGTGGATGCCGGCACACACCACCGTGCCGCCTGGCCGCACCGCCCGCAAGGCCTCGGGCACCAGCGCGCCGACGGGCGCAAACAGCAGCGCCGCATCCAGCGGCTGCGGCGGCGCCTGGCCCGAATCGCCGGCCCAGGCGGCGCCCAGGCTGCGCGCCAGCACCTGCGCGGCGGCATCGCCGGGGCGGGTGAAGGCGAACACCTCGCGCCCCTGGTGCACGGCCACCTGTACGATCAGGTGGGCGGCGGCGCCGAAGCCGTACAGCCCGAGGCGTTGCGCCTGCGGGCCGGCCTTGGCATAGGCCCGCCAGCCGATCAGCCCGGCACACAGCAGCGGTGCGGCCTGCGCATCGCTGTAGCCGGGCGGGATGGCGAAGACGTAGCGTGCATCGGCGATCACCTGCTCGGCATAACCGCCGTCGCGCTGCCAGCCGGTGAACTCGGCCTGCGGGCACAGGTTCTCGCGGCCGGCCAGGCACCACGCGCACACACCGCAGGTCCAGCCCAGCCAGGGCAGGCCCACGCGCTGGCCGATGGCAAGGCCGGCCACGCCCGCGCCCAGCGCACCGATGCGGCCCACGATCTCGTGGCCCGGCACCACCGCATGCCCGGGCCAGCGCAGTTCACCGTCGACGATGTGCAGGTCGGTGCGGCACACGCCGCAGGCCGCCACGCCGATGCGCACCTGGCCCGGCCCGGGCTGCGGCAACTGCTGGCGCCACACCTGCTGCAGCGGCTGGCCCGGCGACTGCAGGGCCATCGCGTACCAGGGCGTGGTGTCGAGCGGTGGTGCGCCCACCACCGTGGCCGCCGGCGTGGTCAATGCCTGGCCGGCTCGGTGCTGTCGACGCTGCCGAAGGCGCGCTCGATGTCGGACTCGGCCCGCAGCCAATCCTCGAGCTCGTGGCCATCGACGCAGCCCCGTGCCTCGTAGTAGTAATAGGCCGCCTCGCGGACCATGTCGTCGCGCTGACCAGGCGCAGGCACCGGGGCCGACTTGGCCGCCGCGCGGGGCTTGCGGGTGCTGGGCGCCGCCTTCGTCGAGCGTTTGGTCTTGGTCGCGCTGCTGGCGGGAGCGTGTGGTTTCATGGGGTGTCTCCGGAGGGTTGACGAGGCCGTTCGCCATGCACGGGCCGTGAGCGGCCCCTGGCGCGTGCGAGGCTATGGCCTGGACTGAACCGACCCGTTGAGTCTGCTCAAGCTTGCCGATGACCCGCCCGGACCACCCGGTGCCAGACTGGCCCGGGCAGTCAGGCGCGCGGCGCCGGCGCCGTGGCTGCCGGTGGCAGCGGCGCCTTCAGCAGCGCCTCGATGTCGAGGATGCCCGAGCCGAAGGCGCCCGGGTTCCATCCATCGGGCACCCGCGCCGTCTGGCGTGCCGCCGTGCGGAAGGCCTCGATGCGCTGCCAGGGCTGCGGGTAGGCCGCCTGCAGGGCGGCGCCGTGATGGGCCAGCCACAGCGCCGCGGCGCCCGAGGTGATGGCGGTGGCGTACGAGGTGCCGTCGCCGCCGCCGGCATAGTTGTACTTCGGGCCGCTCTTGACGTTGGCGCGGCGCAGGTCGTCGGCGTAGCAGGAGAAGTCGGTTTCAGGTCCGTAGCTGCTGCCCGACCAGGGCACGTCGGCGGCGGTGACGCCGCCCACCGCCAGCGTGCGGCTCAGCCGCGCCGGCGCCACCACCGGGTTGACGATGTTGCCGGCGGCGCAGACCATGATCACGCCGGCGTCGTAGGCTTCGTTGATGGCCTGGCGCAGCTCCTTGCGGATCGCCGAGACGAACACGCCCAGGCTCACGTTGATCACCTGCACGCCGGCCGTGCCGATCAGGTGGCGCACCGCGTCGCGGAACTCGACCTGCCGGTGGTTGATCCACACGGCGTCGGTGATGCGGGCCGGCACCAGCGGCACCTTGGGTGCCACGCCGTAGAAGGGCCCGCCGGCCGCATTCGGCGCGTGGCCGCAGATGGTGGCGCCGATGCGCGTGCCGTGGCCGCCGTTGAGCCCCTGCAGGTTGTCGAGCCCGCCGCCGAGCTCTGGCGAGGGCAGCGTGGCCTCGCCGGCCTGCGGGTCGGGCACGAAGCTGCGTGCGTTGGCCAGGTCCAGCCAGGTGGTGGCGGCGAAGCCCAGCGCGGGATGCTGGGTGTAGCCGGTGTCGATGTGGCCCACCTTCACCGCGCCCCAGGAGATGGCGTCGGGCCCGCCCAGCAGCGCCCAGGCTTCGGGCGTGCGCGTCTTGCGCAGATGCCAGTCGTAGGTGTCGGCTGCGGCGCGCACCGCCGGTGCCAGCTTCGGCGGCAACTGGTCCACGTCGCGCAGCGACACCAGCGTGGCCGAGGTCTCGTCGTCGATCGCATCGATGCGGGTGATGCCGATCACCTTCAGCAACGGGCCGGCACCGATGGACGGATAGTCGGTCTCCAGCGCCTGCACCAGTGGCGCCCGCAGCACGGCCTGGGTGGGCCCCGTCGGCCACAGCCGCGTGTCCAGGCCGGGCAGGTACTTGCGCAGCTTGCGCTCTACCTCGGTGATGGAGCGGCCGTCGGTGGTGAGCAGCAGGTTGTTCATCGAGCGATTCCATTGGGGGGTGGGGATGGCCGCAGTTGTAACCGCAGGCACCGGCGCTGCCTATCCCTATCCGGCCGGGCGCCGCATGGACAATGCGTGCCCATGGTTCCTGCCCCCAACCCCTGGCGCCTGTCGGTCGCGCCGATGATGGACTGGACGGACCGGCATTGCCGGTTCTTCCACCGCCTGATCACCCGCCGCACGCGCCTGTACACCGAGATGGTGACCACCGGCGCGCTGCTGCATGGCGACGTGCCACGGCACCTGGACTACAGCGCCGAGGAGCACCCACTGGCGTTGCAACTGGGTGGCAGCGAGCCGGCCGACCTGGCGGTGGCCGCCCGGCTGGCGCGGCAATGGGGCTACGACGAGGTCAACCTGAACTGCGGCTGCCCCAGCGAGCGGGTGCAGCGCGGTGCCTTCGGCGCCTGCCTGATGGCCGAGCCGGCGCTGGTGCGCGACGGCGTGGCCGCGATGCGCGACGTGCTGGGCGACGACCTGCCGGTGACGGTGAAGCACCGCTTCGGCATCGACCGCCTCGAGCGCGACGACTTCGTGCGCGACTTCATCGGCACCGTGGCCGAGGCGGGCTGCCGCGTGTTCATCGTGCACGCGCGCAACGCCTGGCTGCAGGGCCTGAGCCCGAAGGAGAACCGCGAGCTGCCGCCGCTGCGCTACGAACTGGTGCACCGGCTGAAGGCGGAGTTTCCGCAGTTCACCATCGCCCTGAACGGCGGCATCACCACCGACGAGCAGATCGCCGAGCAGCTGCAGGCCGTCGACGGCGTGATGGTCGGCCGCGAGGCCTACCACCACCCGGCGCTGATGGCCGGCTGGGATGCGCGCTTCTGGGGCGAGGGCACCGCGCCGGTGGTCGACGACGACTGGCGGTTGGGGCTAGAGCAGCAGATGCTGGCCTACATCGAGCGGCAGCAGGCGGCGCATGGCACGCCCTGGTCGCACATCACCCGTCACCTGCTGGGCCTCTGGAACGGCCAGCCCGGCGCACGGCGCTGGCGCCAGGTGTGGAGCGACCACCGGCAGAAGGCGTTGCCGGTGCGCGAGGTGGCCGCCGCCGCGCATGCGGCGCGAGCGGGTGCGACCACCGCACCGGCCCCCGCACCAGGAGACCCCGCCTGCACGGACCCCACCTGACCTGACCCGCCGGACTACACCGCCATGAACCGCAGCACTTCGAGCAACCCCGCCAACGGCCTGCTGGCCATCATCGGTGGCAGCGGCCTGTACGAGCTGCCGGGCCTGAGCGACACCGCGTGGGTGACAGTGGACACGCCCTGGGGCTCGCCGTCGGACCAGATCTTCACCGGCACGCTGGCCACCGCCGCCGGCCCGGCGCGGCTGGCCTTCCTGCCGCGGCACGGGCGTGGCCACCGGCTGCCGCCGTCGGCGCTGAACTACCGCGCCAACATCGCGGCGCTCAAGCAACTGGGCGCCACCGACGTGCTGTCGCTCAGCGCGGTGGGCGGCCTGCGCGCCGACCTGCCGCCGGGCAGCTTCGTCATCGTCGACCAGTTCATCGACCGCACCTTCGCGCGCGACAAGAGCTTCTTCGACATCGGCTGCGTGGCCCATGTGTCGATGGCCCGGCCGGTGTGCCCGCGCCTGGGCGACCACCTGCAGGCGGCGCTGGCCGGCCTGGGCGTGCCGCACGTGCGTGGTGGCACCTACCTGGCGATGGAGGGGCCGCAGTTCAGCACGCTGGCCGAATCGCAGCTCTACCGCAGCTGGAACTGCGACGTCATCGGCATGACCAACATGCCCGAGGCCAAGCTGGCCCGCGAGGCCGAGCTGTGTTACGCCACGGTGGCCATGGTCACCGACTTCGACTGCTGGCACCCGGCGCACGACGACGAGACGGTGGAGGCCATCATCGGCGTGCTGATGCGCAACGCCGAGGCGGCGCGCACGCTGGTCGTCAACACCGCCGGCGCCGTGGCCCACGATGGCCACGGCCCGGCCTGCCGCTGTCGCCATGCGCTCGACCATGCGCTGATCACCGCGCCCGACGCGCGCGATCCGGCGCTGGTGCAGCGGCTGAAGGCCATTGCCGGGCGGTTGCTGTGAAGGTGGCCGGCGAGCACCGGCGCAGCCTGTGGCCGGCCCCGGCGCGCGACGCGCTGTTCATCATCGACCAGCGGCACCTGCCGCACCGTCTGGTGATCGCGCGCCTGGCCAGCCTGGACGAGGTGCGCCTTGCGATCGCCGACATGGCGGTGCGGGGTGCGCCGCTGATCGGCGCGACGGCCGCCTACGGCATGGCCCTGCAGTGCACCCAGGCCGCCGACGACGCCGCGCTGCGCGAGGCCAAGGCGCTGCTCGACAGCGCACGGCCGACCGCGGTGAACCTGGCCTGGGCGACGCGGCGCCTGCTGGCGGCGCTGTTGCCGTTGCCGCTGGCGCAGCGCAGCGAGGCGGCCTGGCGCGCGGCCGAGGC
>JAURXG010000689.1 GCA_030654555.1 Aquabacterium sp. | reverse complement strand
GGATTTCGACGGCATCAAGATCGGCCTGGCTTCGCCGGACCTGATCCGCAGCTGGTCGTTCGGCGAAGTGAAGAAGCCGGAAACCATCAACTACCGTACGTTCAAGCCGGAACGTGACGGCCTGTTCTGCGCCGCCATCTTCGGACCGGTCAAGGACTACGAGTGCCTGTGCGGCAAGTACAAGCGCATGAAGCACCGTGGCGTGGTCTGCGAGAAATGCGGCACGGAAGTGACGCTGGCCAAGGAGCGTCGCGAGCGCATGGGCCACATCGAGCTGGCCAGCCCGACCGCGCACATCTGGTTCCTCAAGTCGCTGCCGTCGCGCATCGGCCTGATGCTGGACATGACCCTGCGTGACATCGAGCGCATCCTGTACTTCGAGGCCTACGTGGTCATCGAGCCGGGCCTCACCACGCTCGACAAGGGCCAGCTGCTGACGGAAGAGCAGTTCCTCACCGCGAGCCAGGAGCACGGCGACGACTTCGACGCCCTGATGGGCGCCGAGGCGGTGTACCAGCTGCTGCGCGGGCTCGACCTGAGCTCGGAGCTGCTGCGCCTGAAGGAAGAGATCTCGTCCACCAACTCCGAGACCAAGCTCAAGCGCCTCACCAAGCGCATCAAGCTGGTCGAGGCCTTCCTCGAGTCGGGCAACCGCCCCGAGTGGATGGTGATGACGGTGCTGCCGGTGCTGCCGCCGGACCTGCGTCCGCTGGTGCCGCTGGACGGTGGCCGCTTCGCGACCTCCGACCTCAACGACCTCTACCGCCGCGTCATCAACCGCAACAACCGCCTCAAGCGCCTGCTCGAGCTGAATGCGCCCGACATCATCGTGCGCAACGAGAAGCGCATGCTGCAGGAGTCGGTTGACGCCCTGATGGACAACGGCCGCCGCGGCCGCGCCATCACCGGCACCAACAAGCGCCCGCTCCAGTCGCTCGCCGACATGATCAAGGGCAAGCAGGGCCGCTTCCGCCAGAACCTGCTCGGCAAGCGCGTGGACTACTCCGGCCGTTCCG
>JAURXG010000688.1 GCA_030654555.1 Aquabacterium sp. | reverse complement strand
CGCTTCGACAGCGACGAGCACCTGGCCGCCGAGGCCGGCGTCGCACCCGTCACCTACGCCTCGGGCAAGTCCAAGGCTGTCACGTTCCGCTGGGCCTGCAACCACCGGCTTCGCGCCGCGCTGACCTGCATGGCCGACAACTCGCGTCACGCCAACGCTTGGGCCGCCGCCGTCTACGCCAAGGCCAGAGCCCGAGGGTGCGACCACCCACATGCCGTACGCATCCTCTCGAGGGCTTGGCTGCGTGTCATCTGGCGCGCCTGGACGGATCGCAAACCCTACGACCCGGCGCGCCATGGCGCCGCCCAGCTCGTACTCAAAACGGCGGGGGGTTGACACAGGGTGTCTCATGCGGGCACCGGGGTGTAAACGTCGGCCAATGCGCGTGCGTAGTCCGGCAGGCCGTCTGCGCGTGCGGCGTCGATCGCCGCCTCGATGCGCTGCGCGACCTCCTGCGCCGCCGCGGCGAGCGCCGCCGCGCTCATCCCGCCTTCGAGCAGCGCGGCCTTCGCGCGCTCCAGCGGATCGATCTTCGCACCGGCCTGCAGTTCGTCGGCGCTGCGGTACTTTTGCGGGTCGCCCTCGAAATGACCGCGCACACGGTGGGTCTTGCATTCCAGCAGGCGCGGGCCGTTGCCGCTGCGGATGGCCACCGTGGCGCGCGCCGCGGCGTCGGCCACGGCCAGCGCGTCGTTGCCGTCGACAAGTTCATGCACGATGCCGAATGCCGCCGCCAGGCCTTCCAGGCGCGCCGCGAACTGGCGCGCGGTGGGCGAGAACTCGCTCCAGCCGTTGTTCTCGCACACCATCAGAAGCGGCGACTTCCACAGCGCGGCCATGTTCAGCGTCTCGTGCAGCACACCCTCGGCCATCGCACCGTCGCCGAAGAAGCTGACCGCCAGCTTGCCGGTGCCGAGCACGGACTGCGCGATGGCGCTGCCCAAGGCGATCGGGATGCCGGCGCCGACGATGCCGTTGGCGCCCAGGATGCCCAGGCTGGTATCGGCCACATGCATCGATCCGCCACGGCCCTGGCAGATGCCGCCAGCGCGGCCCATGATCTCCTTGAAGAAGCCGTCCAGCGCCAGCCCGCGCGCCAGCACATGACCGTGGCCGCGGTGCGTGGTGGCCAGCGTGTCACCGGGCGCCAGCGCCGATGCCACGCCGGCGGCAATCGCTTCCTGGCCGATGCTCAGGTGGATGAAACCCGGCACCTCGCCGTCGGCGAACAACTTCGTCAGCGCCATCTCGGCCTGGCGAACGAGCAGCATGGTTTGGTATAGCGCGAACAGGCGTTCGCTGCTCTTCGATGTCGCCATGCTCACTTGCCGCCGCCGGGCACGCGCTTGGCCGGCCACTGGAAAGCCAGCGGCTGCTTGTTGACGAAGCGCGACACGGCGTCGTGGTGGTAGTCGGTCTTCATCACCATCGCCTGCGCTGCCGCCTCGAGTTCGGCGAGCGTGTCCTGGTCGAGGTTGAAGGAGCGGTTGAGGATGTTCTTGGAGATGCCGATGGCCTGCGTTGCCGCGCTGTGGAAGCGCGCTGCCATGGTCAGCGCTTCGTCGAGCAGGCGCTCCTCGGGCACCACGTCGTAGACGATACCCAGCGAGCGCGCTTCGTCCACATCCACCTCGCGCGCCGAGAACACCAGTTCCTTGGCACGCATCAGGCCCACCACGCGCGGCAGCAGGTAGAACGCGCCCAGGTCCGGCACCAGGCCCATGCGCGTGAACACCGCACAGAAGCGGGCGCTGGGCGCTGCGAGAACGAAGTCGCAGGCCAGCGCCAGGATGAAACCGGCGCCGAATGCCGGCCCATGCACCGCGGCAATCACCGGCTTTTCCAGGTTGGTCAGCTCGCGGAACCAGACATGAAGGCGACGGATGCGGTCACGGTCTGCGAACACGGGGCGCTTCTCGGCCGACAGCGACTTCAGGTCGCCACCGGCGCAGAAGGCCTTGCCCGAGCCGGTGATGACGACGGCGCGCACTTCGGGATTGTCGCGGGCCTCGAACACGGCCTCGGCGATACCCTGGCGCATTTCCAGGTCGAAGGCATTGCGCGCTTCGGGCTTGTTGAGCCGGATGACGAGCGTGGCGCCGTGGCGCTCGCGCAGGACGGAAGGTGCGATTGTCATGTCTTGAACCCCAGGTCGCGCGCAATGATGTTGCGCTGGATGTCGCTGGTGCCCTCGCCGATCACGTAGACCAGGGCATCGCGGTGGATGCGGCCGACCGGGTATTCGCGCATGATCCCGGCGCCGCCGTGAATGCGGATGGCGGCTTCGCTGACGGACACCGCCGCCTCGCTGGCCACCAGCTTGACCTTGGCCGCGGTGGCCGCATCCAGGGTGCCCTGGTCGACGCGCCAGGCGCCGTAATAGACCAGCCAGCGCGCGGCCTCGATTTGCGCGGCCATCTCGGCCAGCCGGTGGCCGACGGCTTGGTAGTCACCGATGCGCTTGCCGGCCACGATGCGGTCGCGCGCAAAGGCCAGTGCCGCCTCGTAGGCCGCACGCGCCATGCCCAACGCATTGGCGGCCACGCCGACGCGGTTCTCGCTCAACGAGTCGAGGATCACCGGGTAGGTGCCCTCGCGCCCGCCGAGCAGGGCCTCGTCGGGCACGAGCACATTGTCGAGGTGGATCAGCGCCGTCTCCGAGCCGCGTATGCCTTCCTTGCGCAGCTTGGACATGGCCACGCCCGGGTTCGGCAGTTCGACGATGAACAGGCTGATCGCCTCGGGTGTGAGCTCGGGCCGCGTGCGCGCCGCCACCAGCATGAAATCGGCGATGGGCGCGTTGGTGATGTAGAGCTTGCTGCCGTCCAGCCGCCAGCCTCCGGGCGTGCGCGTGGCCTTGGTGCGCAAGGCGCGCACGTTCGAGCCACCATCGGGCTCGCTCAAGGCGAAGGCGGCAATCTTCTGCCCCGCCAGCGCCGGCACGAAGCAGCGCGCGCGCTGCTCGGGCGTGCCGGCGCGCCAGATCGGCCAGATGCCCAGATGCGAATGTGCCGACCAGCTTGACGCAAAGGCCTGGCTGCAGAAGCTCAGCTCCTCGCGCACGATGCAGTCGCTGACCTTGTCCATGCCACTGCCGCCGTCGGCTTCCGGGTATCGCACGCCAAGCAGACCCAGCTCACCCCAGCGGCGGAACACCTGGCAAGGGAAAGACTCTTCTTCTTCGGCCTGCGTGACCAGCGGCGCCAGCTCTTCACGGCACATGCGGCGAACGGTCTCGCGCACGGCTTCGTGTTCGGGGGAAAAACGGAAATCCAGACTCATCGCTCAGCCTCTTCTTTGGGTACGGGGCCGGACAAGGCGCGCGACACCAGCGCGGCCCGGTCGCGCAGGTCTTCGCCCAGCGCCTTGATGGCGGGTCGCGTCAGCTGGGCGCTGAACCCGGTGCCGCTGATCGCCATCACGGGTACGCCGGCCGCATCGAGCACGGCCGAGGAAACGCTGGTCACGCCCTTGACATAACCACCGGCATCCACCGCGTAGCCCTTGCTGAGCGCATCGTTCACACTGCGCATGTAGGCCTCGAAGCTGGGCGGATCGTCCCAGCGCAGGACGTCGACACGCTCCCGCAGCGCGCTGCGCGAAAGGCCCGAATGGGCTGCCAAGCTGCGACCGAGCGCGGAGATATACATCGGCAGGCGCTGGCCGACGTTCATGTGGACCCGCATCGTCGCGTTGTTGTCGGCGCGGTCGACCAGCACCACGCGGTCATCGGATGCACAGTGCCACAGCGTGGCCGTGACGCGGTGCGCGGCAGCGATCAATTCGAGGTGCGGATGCACCAGGCGCGCATAGGACGCCGTCTCGAGGGCACCCTTGGCCAGTTCGACCAGCCCCAGCCCGACCCGGTAGGTCTTGGTGGCCTCGTCGAACGTGGCCAATCGCTCGTGCACCAGCGTCTTGAGCAGGTTGAAACAAGTACTGGAATTCAGGCCCAGGTCACGCGCGATGCGACTGACGCCAACGGGTGCAGCGGCCGTCGACAGATATCGCACAACGGCCAGCCCACTGATCAGGGCCCCTACAGGTTTGTCCGGCGGTGCGGTAGTGTCCATGAGAAAGCCGTCGCGGCTTGACTTTGCCAGTCCCTCAATGTTGACATGGGACACGCCGCACGTCTACACTTTTTCGCCTTAGAGATCATTTTTCGCCCAAGAGAATTCTGGAGACACCCATGGACCCCGTACGACGCTTGCTCCTGACGACGCCCCTTCTCGCCGCCGGCTCCCTGGCCGCACAAGAGAACTACCCCACGCGGCCGATCACGCTGGTCATCCCCTCGGTGGCGGGCGGCATCCTCGACACGATCGGGCGCACGGTCGGCCGCATCCTGGAAACGATGGGCCAGACCGTCGTCATCCAGAACGTGCCTGGCGCCGGCAGCATCCTGGGGACGGACGTCGTTGCCAAGTCGGCGCCTGACGGCTACACGATCGCCGTGGTCGCGACCAGCCACGCCATCAACCCCAGCGTGTACGCGAAGATGCCCTATGACACGGCTCGCGACTTGGCGCCGGTCACGCACACCGTCAACCTGACCAACGTGCTGGTCACGAATCCCTCCGTGCCGGCCAGAAACCTGCGGGAACTGATCGCGCTGGCCAAGGCCAAGCCAGGCAGCATCACCTTCGGTTCGGCCGGCATCGGGCAGTCCAACCACCTGTCGGGCGAGATGCTCAAGGCGGCCGCCGGCATCGACATCGTGCATGTACCCTACAAGGGAAGCGCGGCGGCGATGAACGATGTGCTGGCCGGCCACATCTCGATGATGTTCGTTGACTTGCTGTCAGCCACGCCGCATGTGAAGGCAAGCAAGCTGCGCGCCCTCGCGGCCACAGGCCTGCAGCGTTCGACTTCGGCGCCCGACATTCCGACGCTGAACGAGTCCGGGGTCACCGGCTTCAATGGCAACTCCTGGCTCGGTCTGGTCGGGCGCGCCGGCACGCCGAAGTCCGTGCTCGACAAACTCAGCGCCGTCGTGACCCAGGGGCTGCGAGAGAGCACGACGCGCCAGCGACTGCTCGCCCAGGGCGTCGAGCCCATTGGTGGCAGCCCGGAAGACTTCGGCGCCTTTGTCGAGGCCGAAACTCGGCGCTATGCCGCCGCTGCCGCGGCAGCCGGTATCAAACGCGAGTGAACCTGGTCCGACTCGGCCCTGATCCGAGTCGGACCTGCGCCAGCGAAGTCAGCGCCTCGCACGCTCGCCAGCGGGCGATTCCTTGCGGCGTGGGCTTGCACTCGCCCACGCGACTTCAACGCGTCCAATCGACCGCCACCTCTTGCCATTCATACGGGGCGCACTCGGGTATTCCTACCTCACGCCCATCGGGTATCTACCGTGGACCAACTCGACCTGATAAAACTATCGTTCGTTAGGTAGTTTGCGGTTAACGATTGCGGTACAGGGTCGCCCTGCCTTTCGGCCCAATCGATGCAGTGAGTTACCTTCGCCCCGCTATGCGGAGCAGCTCTTAGTCCACCAAGGAGAAAACACAGTGAACTATCGAAGGCTTTTGCTAGGCGCCGTGGGCGCATCTGCCGCAGCAGTGGCACACGGGCAATCCACAGTCACGCTGTACGGATTGCTTGACGTCGCCCCCGCGGCGTTCAGCAGAACGGCGACATCGACCGATCGCATGACCAAGCTCAACTCCGATACCGGAAGTTCTTCGCGGTGGGGCGTGCGAGGCACCGAAGACCTCGGCGGCGGTCTGTTGGCATTCTTCAACCTCGAGTCGCCGATCGACCCGAAGAACGGCACGGCCGCCGGGGGTGCAAGTTCGGGCGCATGCAACGCCGCCGCAGGATGTGCCGCGGCAACCGGTGCAGCCTTCTGGCGCCGAAATTCCTATGTCGGACTCAAAGGATCGTACGGCGAGGTCACGCTGGGCCGCAACTACACCGCAGCCGTCATCAAGCAAGCGCCCACACTCAGCGCCACCCCTTCCGGGATCAATACCGGCATGGGCCTGACGCTGCTGTCCCAAGGCATCAGCAACGACTTCTGGAACAGCAACCAGATTCGCTACGACAGTCCGCGCCTGGGCCCTGTTGACTTCGCCGTGCACGTTGCTGCGGGCGAAGGGGTCACTGGCAAGAGCTACGGCGGCAACGCGCGCTTCCTGCAGGGACCGGTCGCCGTTTCACTGAGCGCACAGAAGGACGAAAACCTTGCCGGCAAAAGCGTGACCTGGACGATCCTGTCGGGCACTTACGACTTCGGCAGCTTCAAGCTCCACGCGGGGGCCGACAAGGTTGACAACAGCGACGGCGTGGTGGGTTTTGTCAACTCGAATCTCTGGACAGTCGGCGGCAGCTACAAGGCAACCGACTTGCTGACGCTGGCGGTGCAGTACTGGACGGTCAATGAAAAGGTCGGCAAGGCCACGTCGAGCAAGCTGCTGGTGCTGAATGCCGACTACCTGCTTTCCAAGCGGAGCGCCCTCTACGTCATGTTCGGACACGTCGACAACAAGGACCTCGGGCTCGCGCCCCTGTGGGGCAATCAGAACTTCTCCGGGGCCGGCAACGTCATCGTGGCCAACGCCAAGAGCAATGGCCTTGCCATGGGCATGCGACACAGCTTCTGATGTTTCCTAGGTTGCCCCCTCAGCGGAGGCACCATTCACACGGCGGGCAGGCAACTCCCGCCGTTTTTTTGTTCCTAGTCGTCAGCGGCGAATCGGCCGGAATCGCGGCAACACGACCTGGTCGTTGACCGCCTCGCAGGCCAGTTCCACGGGCATGTCGAACTGCACGGCCATCGGATCGGCGTCAACCAGCGAACTGATCATTCGCGGCCCTTCGGCCAACTCGACCAGCAGCACTGCGTAAGGCGTGTCCTGTTTGAAGGCAGGCCCCGGCGCACGGTGCACCACGCTGAACGAGTGCACCGTGCCGCGTCCGCTGGCAGCACGATGTTCGATGGACTCACTGCCGCAGTGACGGCAGATCGCCTGCTGGTAGAACTGCACATGGCCGCAGGCCGTGCAGTGTTGCAGCAGCAGTTGTCCGTCCTTCAACCCCTGCCAGTAAGCCTGCGAATCCGAATCGGGCGTGGGAAGGGGCTTGATGTGCGCTTCCTTGGGGTCAATGCGTCTCACAGTGTGGCCTCCGTGCCGAGTATGGTTGTTGCCTGGGTCGCGAAACCGGCACCCAGGCTGTGCACCAGGCCCAGTTCGGCGCCTGGCACCTGGCGCTCGCCGCAGTCGCCGCGCAGCTGCTGCACCACTTCCAGGAAGTGCAGCAGCGAGCCCGGCATGCCCGGATGGGCATAGGACAACAGCCCACCGTGGGTGTTGCACGGAATGCTGCCGCCATAGGTGATCTCCCGGTCATCGACAAAGCGCCCACCCTCGCCTTTGGGACAAAAGCCCAGGTCTTCCAGCATCATGATCACGGTGCCTGTGAAGCAGTCATAGACGCCGGCAACGTCGATCTCCTTGGGCGAGCAGCCAGCCATCGCATAGGCCTTGCCGCTGGACTGCACGGCGCCGGTCGTCGTCACCGATGGCATCAAGAAGATGTGTTCGTGGGTGTAGCACTCCCCACCGCCCAGGATGTAAATCGGCTTGGCCTTGAAGGCTCCCACGCGGTCAGCTGAGCTGACCACGAAGGCCACCGCGCCATCCGAGATCAACGAACAGTCGAGCTTGTGATAGGGCGTGGTGACCCAACCGGAATTGAGCACATCGTCCACCGTGATCGGCGCAGTCATCTGCGCGCCGGGCGTGCGCATCGCGTGTTCACGGTGAATCACCGCCACCTTGGCGAACTGTTCGGCAGTGGTGCCGAAGTCCTTCATGTGGCGGTGCGCCGTCATCGCGAAGGTGTTGGCCACGGGGATGCCGAACGGCATCTCGTACTGCTGGTCGCGGCTCTCGGTCATTGAACGCAAGGCCAGGTCGGGTGACAAGCCTGTGAGCAAGCTGTCGGCGCCGAGCACGAGGACATTCTCGGCCAAGCCGCCGGCGACGGCCGCCGCAGCAATGTTGAACATCGTGGCTGCCGTCGCGCCCGACACCTGCAGCGTGTTCGAAAACGTCGGCACGATGCCGAAGTACTCACTGAACGCCACGCTGAAGCGATGAAACGGCGCCGCGAAGGCCACGCTGGTCAGCACACCGTCGATCTGCGAGCGCTCGATACCGGCATCGGCCAGTGCGGCCTTGGCGGCCAGCGAGGCCAGCGCCATCACGCTCTTGCCGGGCACGCGCCCGACCTCTGATCGGCCCGCGCCAACGATGGCGGCCTGGCCTCGAATGCTGCGCTGGCGCGCACGGGCTCCGGATGCTGGAATGGTCATGGGATATCCTTCTGAAACTCTTGGGATTGTAGCCTACCAAGTGTTCGTTTGATCGCATGCGTCTTGCCGTGGCATCTTGAGTTGATCCGGCCAGCAGTTGAGCATCGCATCCATGGCGAACATGGTGGATGCGGTTTTGGCGAAGGGAATCGTGTTTGTCTCGCGCTGGCTCGGCGTCGTCGTGTTGGTCGTGTTCATTCTCGGTCGAGTGGCAGCGGCGTCGGCGCGGCGCCTGGGGTCGACCCGATCGACCTCAGCTGGTAGGCTGCCACCGATGGGGCAGCAGTTCCTCGATCCGACTGTTCAACTGCGTCGGCAGTCGGGTAAGCACGTCCTTGAGGTAGGCCGCGACAAACCGCACACCGCGCTGCACACCGCCGGCGACATGTTCTGGTGGCTCACCCGCGGCGTGCCCGAGGGCCGCATGCCCGGTTTCGAATTGCAGATGTCGACAGACGACCGGTGGGACGCCGTCAACTTCCTGCGTGCGTTCTCCGCTGGATTCCAGGCGCGGATCCTGACGACGGCCGTCGAGCCCGGCAAGCCCTGGCTGGGGCCGCCGGACTTCGACTTCAGTACCACCACGGGGTCGCCGGAGGCGCTCAAGGACTATCGTGATCGCCAGACGGTGCTGCTGGTCTTCTATTCCTGGCCCGGATCGCGCGCTCGGCTTGACCAACTGGCGCAGTCGTACCCGGCACTGCGAAGCCGCAACACCGAGGTCCTGGCCATCCCCTTGCCCGGCACGGTTGGTTCCCCGCCGGCCGGACTGCCGTATCCAACAGTCGGCGACGGCTCCGAGAACTCTCTCCATCCTTCGCAATTTCTAGTCGATTTCAGATTTCGCCTTCGCTTCGGCGCCAAAACTGGCAAGGCATGCTTGGTCGACGTCGCCCGCAGGCTGGTTCTGATCGAACCCAACCCGCGCTCCCTGCCATCTCCTTCGACGCTACCCAGTCCAGCCGCGCAGTGCCCTTTTCATGTAACATCGATGGTTCTAACGTTTGTTAGGTCAATTGAGCGGTACTGCGGACGGACATACGGTCTTGGGCTTCAGGTTTGATCAGGGGCCTGCCGATGGTGCGCTTTGCCCGCTTTGCCGCTTGGCCTAGTCCCTCTTCATCCTGCCCCCAAAAGAAGCACTGCGACCCATGCCCGTCCTGCAGACCCAGATCGACCCCGGCTCGGAGCCGTTCGCCCGCCACCGGGCACAGATGCTCGCCCTGACCGACGGTTTTCGCACTCTCGAAGGTCGCGTGCGCGACACCTCCAACGCAATGGAAGCCAAGTTCCGCGCCCGCAAGCAGTTGCTGCCGCGCGAGCGCGTGGCGCGGCTGCTCGACCGCGGCTCGCCCTGGCTTGAGTTGTCCACGCTGGCCGGCTTTCGCATGCACGACGACGACGGCGAAAAGAACGTACTCGGCGGCGGCATCGTCACCGGCATCGGCATCGTCTCGGGCGTGCGCTGCATGGTCTTCGCCTCCGACAGCGCCATCAAGGGCGGCACCATCACGCCGATGGGCATGAAGAAGAGCCTGCGCGCCGAGGCCATCGCGCTGGAGAACCGGCTGCCGGTGGTGCGGCTCGTCGAATCCGGCGGCGCCAACCTGATGCACGTCGGCGAGGTCTTCATCGAAGGTGGGCGCGGCTTCGCCAACCAGGCGCGGCTGTCCGCGGCCGGCATCCCGCAGGTCTGCGTGATGCACGGCCACTCCACCGCCGGCGGCGCCTACCTGCCCGGCATGTCCGATTACGTGATCATGGTGCGCGGCCGCGCCAAGGCCTTCCTCGCCGGCCCGCCGCTTCTGAAGGCCGCCACCGGCGAGATCGCCACCGACGAGGAACTGGGCGG
Organism: Aquabacterium sp.; assembly: GCA_030654555.1. Lineage (GTDB taxonomy): Bacteria > Pseudomonadota > Gammaproteobacteria > Burkholderiales > Burkholderiaceae_C > Pseudaquabacterium. Next base: position 14,733 of record JAURXG010000688.1, on the reverse strand, counting down.
CGCCGAGATGCACACCCGCATATCGGGCGTGGCCGAATACCTGGCCGAGGACGACGCCGACGGCATCCGCATCGCACGCGATCTGCTGGCCCGCCTGCCCTGGAATCACAACCTGCCGGCCGCGCCGCTGCGCGCCTGGAAGCCGCCGCGTTACGCCGTCGACGACATCGCCGGCCTGGTGCCGCCCGACTACCGCCAGCCTTACGACGTGCGCGAACTGCTGGCCCGGCTGATCGACGATTCCGACTTCCTCGACTTCAAGCCCGAGTTCGGCGCCGCCACCGTCTGCGGCCACGGCGCCATCGAAGGCCAGCCCTGCGGCTTCATCGGCAACAACGGCCCGATCGACCCGCAGGGCGCGAACAAGGCGACGCAGTTCATGCAGCTGTGCAACCAGTCGGGCACACCGCTGGTGTACCTGCAGAACACTACCGGCTTCATGGTCGGCAAGGACGTCGAGCAGGTCGGCATGATCAAGCACGGCTCGAAGATGATCCAGGCCGTCACCAACTGCACGGTGCCGCGCATCACGCTGATGATCGGCGCCTCGTTCGGCGCCGGGAACTACGGCATGTGCGGCCGGGCTTACGACCCGCAGTTTGTCTTCGCCTGGCCCAACGCCCGCGTGGCGGTGATGGGCGGCGAGCAGGCCTCGACCGTGATGCGCATCGTCACCGAAGAGAAGATGGCGCGCGCCGGCAAAGCACCCGAGCCGGCGATGATGGACGCGATGAAGGCCGAGATCCTGAAGCGCTTCGACATGGAATCGCACGCGCTGTTCGCCACCGCGCGGCTGTGGGACGACGGCCTCATCGACCCGCGCGACACGCGCCAGGTGCTGGCCTCGGCCTTGGCGGTGTGTCGCGAAGGCCGTGCACGAACCCTGCGGCCGAGCAGCTTCGGCGTGGCCCGGATGTGAGCGCGCGATGACCAAGACCCGCTTTACGAAGATCCTCATCGCCAACCGCGGCGAGATCGCCTGCCGCGTCATCCGCACGGCGCGCGCAGAGGGCTATCGCACGGTGGCCGTCTACAGCGAAGCCGATGTTGGCGCGCTGCATGTGCAGCAAGCCGACGAGGCGCTGTGCATCGGCCCGGCGCCGGTGCGCGAGAGCTACCTCAGCGTTGAAGCCGTGCTGCGCGCCGCCGCCGCCAGCGGTGCCGACGCCATCCACCCCGGTTACGGCTTCCTGTCGGAGAACGCCGCCTTCGCGCGCGCCGTGCAGGCCGCCGGGCTGGTGTTCATCGGCCCCGACCCGCATGCCATAGACCAGATGGGCAACAAGGCCGCCGCCAAACGTCTGATGCTGGCCGCCGGCGTGCCCTGCGTGCCCGGCTACCAGGGCGCCGACCAGTTCGACCAGACCCTGCTCGCCCAGGCACACGAGATCGGCGTGCCGATCATGGTCAAGGCCGCGGCCGGTGGCGGCGGGCGTGGCATGCGGCTGGTGACCAACCTGGCCGAGTTGCCCGCGGCGCTGGTTGCCGCACGCTCGGAAGCCGCCGGCGCCTTCGGCTCCGACGAATTGATCCTGGAGCGCGCGGTGGTCGAGCCGCGCCATGTCGAGGTGCAGATCTTCGCCGACCGGCACGGCCATGTCATCCACCTGGGTGAGCGTGATTGCTCGATCCAGCGCCGACACCAGAAGGTGTTCGAGGAGGCGCCCTCGCCTGCCGTCGATGCCGCGCTGCGCGCGCGCATGGGCGCTGCGGCGGTGGCTGCGGCGCGCGCGGTGGACTACGTGGGCGCCGGCACGGTCGAATTCCTGCTCGACCGCGAAGGTCGCTTCTATTTCCTGGAAATGAACACCCGGCTGCAGGTCGAGCACCCGGTCACCGAGTGCATCACCGGCCTGGACCTGGTGGCCTGGCAACTGGCCGTGGCGCGAGGCGAAGTGTTGCCGCTGACGCAGGATCAGGTGCACCTGCAAGGCCATGCGATCGAGGTGCGCCTGTACGCCGAAGACCCTTGCGCCGGCTTCCTGCCGCAAAGCGGCGACGTGGCGCTGTGGCAGCCGCCGGCCGGCCCGGGCATCCGGGTCGACCACGGCCTGGCCAGTGGCCAGACCATCAGCCCCTTCTACGACCCGATGATCGCCAAGATCATCGCCTTCGGCGCCACGCGCGACGAGGCCCGGCGCCGCCTGCTGGGTGCCCTGCGCAACACGCGCGTGCTGGGCCTGCCCACCAACCTCGGCTTTCTGCAGGCGGCGGCTGCGCACGCGGAATTCGCCGCCGGTGCGGCCACGACCGGCTTCATCGGCCGCCACTTCGGCGCCGACACGCTGCTGCGCCCCGAGGCCGGCAGCCGCGCACTGGCAGTCGCCGCGGCGCTGTGCTTCGACGCCACCGCCTATCGCGGCGCGCAGGCGAACTGGCGCTCCAACGGCCCGGCACGCTGGCCGCTGGAGTTGGCCGAGGGCGAGCGCCGGCACGCCACGCACGTCACCGCGCTGGGCAACGGGCGCTTGCGAATCGATCTGGACGGCGGCAAAGCGCACGACATCGTGCTCGGCGCGGCCGGCGGCGCCACCGTGCCCTTGTCGATCGACGGCCTGCATTGCCAGGCCACGGTGGCCTACGCCGGAACGACGCTGCATCTGGCGCTGGACGGAACGGTCGCCGCCTTCGACGACGTCACCTACGCGCCGCCGCGCGGCAACGATCTGGCGGCCGAATCCAGCATCAGCGCGCCGATGAACGGCCGGGTGCTGGCGGTGCTGGTACAGCCCGGCGACACCGTGACCAAGGGCCAGCGCCTGGCGGTGCTGGAGGCCATGAAGATGGAGCACCAACTCGTCGCCCGGCGCGACGGCGTGGTCGAACGCGTGGCCGTGCGCGTCGGCGACCAGGTGGCCACCCGCGCGGTCATCGTCACCCTGGTCGAAGAAGCGGCGGCGGCCTGATCCCCGAACATGAGGCCCACCATGAACGCAAGCTCCAGCAGCAGCCCCTACTACAGCACCGAGCACGCGGCCTTCCGCGACGCCATCCGCCGCTTCGTCGCGCGCGAGATCACGCCCAACGTCGACGCCTGGGAGGCACAGGCCAGCTTTCCCGTGGCGCTGTACCGCCAGGCGGCCGAGATCGGCCTGCTCGGCCTGGGCTTTCCCGAAGCTTATGGCGGCAACGACGGTGATCTGTTCATGACCATCATCGCCGCGCAGGAACTGGCGCGCTGCGGCGCCGGCGGCGTTCTGGCCAGCTTGCTGTCGCACACCATCGGCTGCCCACCCATCGTCAACGTCGGCTGCGACGAGATCAAGCGCAAGGTGCTGCCCGCCGTGCTGCGCGGCGAGAAGATCAGCGCGCTGGCGATCACCGAGCCTTCGGGCGGCTCGGACGTGGCCAACCTGAAGACCACGGCGCGACGCGACGGCGAGCACTTCGTGCTCAACGGCTCCAAGACCTTCATCACCTCCGGCTTGCGCGCCGACTTCTCCACCGTGGCCGTGCGCACCGGCGGCGCCGGCCCGGGCGGCGTATCGCTGCTGCTGGTGGAAAAGGGCACACCCGGCTTCACGCAGACGCGGCTGGAGAAGATGGGCTGGCTGTGCTCGGATACCGCCACCCTGCACTTCGACGACTGCCGCGTGCCGGTGGCCAACCTGGTCGGTACCGAGAACCAGGGCTTCAAGGCCATCATGCTCAACTTCAATCGCGAGCGCATCTTCCTGGCCGCGGGCGCCAACGGCTTTGCCCGCGTTTGCCTGGACGAGGCGCTGGCCTGGGCGCAGCAGCGCGAGATGTTCGGCGGCCGGCTGATCGACCAGCAGGTCACGCGCCACAAGCTGGCCGACATGGCCATGCGCATCGAGGCCACGCAGGCCCTGCTGGAGCTGCTGGCCTGGCGCGTCGAGCAGGGCGACACGCCGGTCGGCGAGATCTGCCTGCTGAAGAACCAGGCCACGCAGACCATGGCGCACTGCGCCAGCGAAGCAGTGCAGATGCATGGCGGCGCAGGCTTCATCCGCGGTGTCAAGGTCGAGCGCATCTACCGCGAGGTCAAGGTCAATGCCATCGGTGGCGGTGCCGAGGAAGTGATGCGCGACCTGGCGGCACGGCAACTCGGCTTCAACTGATGACTTCACCGGACCTTCGCCTCAGTACGCGCGAGCCCTGCACGCAGCGCGATGCGATGCGCGCCGCCCTGCGAAGTGCACCGCCGGTCGCCCGCGATGGCGCGTTCCCGCGCGACTGGTGGCAGCACCTCGCGTCGCGCGGTCTGCTCGGGATCGGCTTCGACGTCGACTGCCCTGAAAAGGGTGCCGACTGGGCGGTGATTGCCAGCCTGTCGGGCCTGATCGCACGCGAGACGGCCACCGTCGGCCTGGCGATGGCCTGGCTGATGAACGAGATGCTGGGCCGCTTCGTGATGGCGCCGTACGCCAACAACGACGGCCATCGCGCCCTGCTGCGCATGATGGCCCGGGGTCAGAAGATCGCAGCGCTGGCGATCTCGGAGCCCCGATTCGGCGCACACCCCAAACACCTGAGTTGCAGTGCCGTACGGCAAGGCGATCACTGGCGGCTGGACGGCGAAAAGTCCTTTGTCAGCAACGGGCCGGCGGCCGACGTCTACGTGGTGCTGGCCGTCAGCGGCCAGGTGGCGGAGCGCAAGCTGTTCGATGCCTTCATCGTCGATGCCGATGCTTCAGGCTTGAGGCGACTGACGGTCGATCATGCGGCCGCACTGGCGCCGCTGGGCCATTGCGGGCTCGCGCTGAACGCCTGCCAGATCGCGTCAAGCCGTCGTCTCGGCACCCGCGGGCGAGCCTTCGACCACATCGCCAAACCGCTGCGTGCACTCGAAGACAGCCTGCTGGCGAGCACGGTGGTCGGGGCCATGCAGGCCGAACTCGACACGATCGCGTCGTCGATGCGCGGCACGAACCCATCACCCGCCAGATTGCGCGGCCTGGGCGCCCTGCGACTCGAACTGGACGCGCTGGCCCGTTTGGCCACCTCTTCCGCCCGGCAACTCGAATCGCAGGGCCCGGACGATCGCCTGGCCAACCTCAACGCGGGCCTGCGCATCGTCCTCGAGCGCTGGCAAAGCAGCTTCGACACCTTTGCCGCGACACGCGACGACCACGCGCCGAATCCGCCTTCTCTCCCCCGCGACATCCGCACCGTACTGGGCATCGCACGCAGCGTCGGCGAAGCGCGGCACCTGTCGGCCGGCAACGCTTTGATCCAAACCAAGGAACCCGATGAAGTCCCTGCATGACTCCCACTTCGACTCGGTCGATGTCGTTCTGTCCCGCTTGTCGGATGTCGACTACATCGCCGATCGGCAACTCGCCACGGCGATCTACCTGGCCTTCAACCTCGAGAAGCCTGTGCTCGTCGAAGGCCCGGCCGGGGTCGGCAAGACCGAGCTGGCCAAGAGCATGGCCAGCATCCTCGAGGTGCCGCTGATCCGCCTGCAGTGCTACGAAGGCCTGGACGAATCGAAGGCCCTGTACGAGTGGAAATACGGCAAGCAGTTGCTCTACACGCAGTTGCTGAAGGACAAGCTGGCCGAGATGATGCAAGGCGCGGTCGGCCTGGCGGCGTCGATCGAGAAGCTGCATGCGCACGACGACCTGTTCTTCTCGGAGCACTTCCTCCAGCCGCGCCCCCTGTACCAGGCCCTGCACCAGGAGCGCGGCTGCGTGCTGCTGATCGACGAGATCGACAAGTCCGACCCCGAGTTCGAAGCCTTCCTGCTCGAGGTGCTGTCCGACTTCCAGGTGTCGGTGCCCGAGCTCGGCACCATCGCGGCCAAGGTCAAGCCGCTGGTCTTTCTGACCAGCAACAACACGCGCGAGATGAGCGATGCGCTCAAGCGCCGCTGCCTGCACCTGCACATCCCGTTTCCGGAGGCTGCCATCGAACGGCGCATCCTGGAGCGACGCGTACCCGGCTTGTCGGAAACACTGAACCGAGAACTGGTCGCCTTCGTGCAGGCGGTGCGCCAGATTGACCTGAAGAAGCAGCCCTCGGTCAGCGAGACCATCGACTGGGCCAAGACGCTGCTGCTGCTGAACGCCGAGCACCTGAATCTCGACCTGGTGCGCGACACGCTCTACGTGTTTCTCAAGTTCGAGCAAGACATCGCGTCGGCCCGCGAGCAGTTGCCTGCACTGCTGACGCAGGCGCGCAAGGATGCGGAGATGGCCCATGCAACAGGCTCAAGGCATGCAAAGCACGCTTGAGGACTTCTTCAAGGCGCTGCGTGGCAGCGACCTGGAGGTCAGCCTCAACGCTCAGGTCGATGCGGCGCGCGCGGCGCAACTGATCGGTTGGCGCGAACGCGATCTGCTGAAGAGCGCGCTCGGCGCCACCTTGGCCAAGACCCAGCCCGACCGCGCAGTCTTCGACCAGGCCTTCGATCGTTTCTTTCGTTTCGATTCCTTCGGCGTCAAGGGTCGGGCACGGCCGTCATCGCCAGCCGGCGCGTCGCAGGAACTGCAGCCCGACCCGGAATCGCCGCCGCAGCAAGGTAGCGGACAGGGCCAGGGCGGCCCCGGCGGCTGCCAGGGCAGCGGCGGGCAGGGACTGTCACAACTGCTGCTGGCCGGCGACTCGGCCACGCTGTCGCGCCGCATGCAGCAGGCAGCGCGCGAAGTGGGCCTGACCGACATCTGGTTCTTCACGCAGAAGGGCTACTACACGCAGAAGATTCAGCAGGCCATGGGGCTGGAGCTGCTGGACCGCGAGATCACCGAGGCGCGCCGGCAGACGCTGGCGCCGCAGCGGCTGGCCGAGCTCGAGCGCGTACGCAAGCACCTGTTCAACGAAGTGCGCAACTTCGTCGAACGCAAGCTGTCGATGTACGGCACCGCGCCCACACGCGAGTTGCACGACGACTTCCTGCAGACGCAGAAGCTGTCCAACATCGACCGCCGCGACTTCGCCCGCATGCACGAGATCGTGCGCAAGATCGCGCGCCGGCTGGCCGAGCGCCATGCCCGCCGCAAGCGCCGCGAACAACGCGGCCAGCTCGACTTTCGCCGCACGATGCGCGCCAATGCGGCCTTCGGCGGCGTGATGTTCGAGACCTTCTGGCGCAGCACCAAGGTCGAACGCCCGCGCGTCGTCGCGATCTGCGACGTGAGTGGCTCGGTGCGCCAGTACGCACGCTTCCTGCTGCTGTTCCTGTACAGCCTGGACGAGTTGGTCTCCGACGTGCAGTCCTTCGCCTTCACCAACCATCTGGTCGACGTCAGCGCGACCTTCGAGTCGCTGCCGGTCGAGCAGGCGGTGGACAAGGTGATGCAAGCGGTGGGTGGATCTGGCACCGATTACGGCCAGGTGCTGGAGGACATAGACGAGCAGCTGATGCACCGCATCGACCGCCGCACCACGGTGCTGATCCTGGGCGATGCGCGCAACAACCGCGGCGAGGCCCACGCCGAGATCATGAAGACGCTGTACGGCCGCGCGCGGCGCGTGATCTGGCTCAACCCCGAGCCGGTGTCGTTCTGGGGCCTGGGCGACTCGGAGATGAAGCGCTACGCACCCTACTGCCACATCGCACGCGAATGCAATTCGCTGCGCCACCTCGAGCGCACGCTGGACGAGTTGCTGCGCACGAACAGCGCCAGCGCCTGAAGAAGGCCAACGCCATGGTCCGCCCCACCCTGCACTTGCACCCGGCACGCCAGCCCGTCGAGCCCCGACCGGCGGCCACCCTACTCTGGTTGCGCCCCACCGCCGCCGGCCCCGAAGTGCTGCTGACCCGGCGCTCGCCGACGGCCAGCTTCCTGCCCGGCGTGTTCGTGTTCCCTGGAGGCCGCATCGACGACGAAGACGCGCGCGCCCACGACCTCGTGCACGGCCGCGAGGGTAGCGCCGCGGCGCAGCTGACCGCCGCGCTGGCGGCATTGCGCGAGAGCTTCGAGGAACTGGGCGTGCTGCACGCGCGGCACTCTGACGGTCGCCCTTTGGCCGCGGCCGAGCTGGCCGCCATCCGCCGCGACCGGCCGCTGTACCCGCAGCTGCGCGAGCGCGGCCTCAGGCTCGCCGCCACCGAAGTGCGCTCGCTGGCGCGCTGGACCACCGACCGTGACATCGGCCCGCGCCGCTTCAGCACCGCCTTCCTGATTGCCCGCATGCCCGAGGGCCAGACCCCCGTGGCCGACGGCGCCGAGCAGTTCGAGCCGGTCTGGCTGCGCGCCGAGCTCGCGCTGCAGCGCCACCAGCAAGGCAGCTTGCCGCTGATCTTCCCGACCCTGCGCACCCTCCAGTGGCTGGCTCGCTTCGACGACATCGACACCGTGCTGCAGGCCTGCGCCGGCGGCCAGCCGCTGTGGGACTCGTGCCCTCGCGGCGCGCTCGTCGGCGGCAAGCCGCAACGCTACATGGAGTCCGACCTGCCCTTCGGCGAACTGGAACTGGTCTGTCCCGACGGCCAGCTCGAACACACCCTCGACTGGCAGTTCGAGCGCCCGGTGCAATTGCTGCGCCACCTGTGGCGGCTGACGGCACCCAACGCCGGCGTGATGACCGGCCCCGGCACCAACAGCTACATCGTCGGCAGCGCAGCCGGCGGCTTCGTCGTCATCGATCCCGGCCCGCCCGACCATGAGCACGTGGCGCGCCTGTTCGAGGCGACCGGGGGAAACATCCGGGCCATCTTGTGCACCCACTCGCACCCCGACCATTCGCCCGGCGCCAGACCGCTCGCCGAGCTCTGCGTGCAGCGGACCGGCCGGCCCCCGCCCATCCTCGGCCTGCGCTCGGCGCCGACCGCGCGCGCGCATTCGCTGTTCGTGCCCGACCGCGAGCTCGGCGACGGCGAGCGCGTGCTGCTCGACGACCCCGAACATCCGGTCACGCTGCGCGCCGTCCACACGCCTGGCCACGCCGCCAACCACCTGTGCCTGGTGGTCGAGGAGGACGGGCTGCTGTTCTCCGGCGACCACATCCTGAACGGCAGCACGACCATCATCGACCCGCCCGACGGCAACATGGCCGCCTACCTGGATGCGCTGGACCGGCTCACCGCCGCCTGCGGCAGCCACGACATCCGCTTCATCCTGCCTGCACATGGCCACGTGATGGGCTCGGCCGCCGAGATCATCGCCAGGCTCAAGGCGCACCGGCTGGCGCGCGAGGCCAAGGTCATCGCCGCCATGCGCCACAAGCCCGACGGCGGGCCCGACGATTGGGTGCCGCTGGCCTACGCCGACACGCCCAAGGGCCTGTGGCCGATGGCCAAGCGCTCGCTGCTGGCCCATGTCGAACGCATCCAGGCCCTGGGCCTGGCTTCTGAGCGCCCCCAGGGTCGGGCAGCGCCCAGCCCATCCCCCGAGGGGGTTCAAGAAGAGTGGCAGAGCCACATTTCCTTGAGAAACGGAGACCCGCAATTGAGCGACAAGAACCTCCCCCAGCACGTCATCGACGCCTTCTGGCAGCGCTGGGGCAACAACAACTTCATGCGCGCACAGGGTCTGGAGGTCGACGTGGTCGGCGTCGGCGAAGCGGTGGTGCGCCTGCCCCAGGTGATGGCGACGCAGCGCGGCGGCGGCGGCTCGGACACGGTGCTCAACGGCGGCGTCATCGCCTACATGTTCGACGGCGCGCTGGGCTGCGCCATTGCCTCGTCGTTGTTGGCGCGCCCCGAGATGCGCGGCATCGACCCGCAGCGGCTGCGCCAGTCGACCATCAACCTCGACATCAGCTACGTCGATGCCGCCAGCGGCGACCATTTCGAGGCCCGTGGCAAGGTGGTGCGCGCCAGCCGCAACATCGCCTTCGCCGAAGGCGAGTTGCTTGATGCACAGGGCCGCATCTGCGCCACGGCCAAGGGCATCTGGCGCATCTTCTGGCCGCGCGACGAAGCGGCGACCCAGCCCTGACAACCACCCGAACACCCGGACACGAACCCCATGAGCAAAGACACCCTCCGCATCGGCTGCGCCTCCGGCTTCTGGGGCGACACCGAATTCGCCGCAGCCCAACTGGTCGAGCGTGGCGACATCGACGTGCTGGTCTTCGACTACCTGGCCGAGATCACGATGTCGCTGCTGATCCGCGCCAAGGCCAAGGACCCGGCCCAGGGCTATGCGCCCGACTTCGTGGCGACGATGAAGCCGCTGATGAAGCAGATCAAGGCGCGCGGCATCCAGGTCGTCGCCAACGCCGGCGGCGTCAACCCTTCCGCCTGCCGCGACGCGCTGGTGGCCGCGGCGCAGGCCGAAGGCGTCGATCTGAAGATCGCCGCCGTGCTGGGTGACGACCTGATGCCGCAGGTCGAGGCCATGCGCGCCGCGGGCGTGAAGGAGATGTTCTCCGGCGCCGACTTCCCGGCCAAGGTGATGAGCGCCAATGCCTACCTCGGCGCCTTCCCGATCGCCGCGGCGCTGGCCGCCGGCGCCGACATCGTCGTCACCGGGCGCTGCGTCGACAGCGCGGTGACGCTGGCGCCGCTGATCGCCCGCTTCGGCTGGAAGGCCGACGAGCTGGACAAGCTGGCGCAGGGCAGCCTGGCCGGCCACCTGATCGAATGCGGCACGCAGACCACCGGCGGCAACTACACCGACTGGGCCAGCGTGCCCGGTTGGGACGACATGGGCTTCCCGATCGCCGAATGCCGCGCCGACGGCAGCTTCGTCGTCACCAAGCCGGCCGGCACCGGCGGGCTCGTCTGCCCGTCCACCGTGGGCGAGCAGATGCTCTACGAGATCGGCGACCCGCGTGCCTACATCCTGCCCGACGTGGTGTGCGACTTCACCGCGGTCACGCTGGCGCAGGTGGGCCCGGACCGCGTCGAGGTCAAAGGCGCGCGCGGCCGGCCGCCCACCGACCAGGCCAAGGCCAGCCTGACTCATGCCGTCGGCTTCCGCGCCATGAGCCTGTTCAGGATCGGCGGCATCGACGCCGGCGCCAAAGCGCGCCGCACCGGCGCGGCGATGCTGGCGCGCATGCGCCGCCACTATGCCGCGCGCGGCTGGCCCGACTTCACCGAGGCCAGCGTCGAGGCCATCGGCGCCGAGGACACCTACGGCCCGCAGGCCCGCGTGTCGGCGCGCGAGGTGATGCTCAAGGTCGGCGTGCGTCACCCGGTGAAGGACGCCCTGGATCTGTTCTCGCGCGAAGTCGCGCCGATGGCGTTGATGACGTCGCCGGCGATCACCGGCTTCACCGGCGGGCGGCCGAAAGTTCAACCCGTGGTGCGCCTGTTCTCGTGCCTGGTGCCGAAGCACCAGCTCAGCGTCGGCATCGACATGGGCGCCCAGCAGGTCGCCGCGCCGCAGCTCGCTGGCAAGCCGCTGGACCTGGCCGCGCTGCCCGCCGTCGGCGGCCCGCTGCCTGTGGCCGACGCCTTCGCACGTGGCGCGCGCAGCGTGCCGCTGGTGCAACTGGCCTGGGGCCGCAGCGGCGACAAGGGCGACTCGGCCAACATCGGCATCATCGCGCGCAAGCCCGAGTTCCTGCCCTACATCCGCGCCGCCATCACCGAAGAATCCGTGGCGCGCTGGTTCGCCCACCTGGCCAGCGGCGAGGTCCGGCGCTTCGATTTGCCGGGCACGCTGGCGCTGAACTTCACCCTGCAGCAGGCGCTGGGCGGCGGCGGCATCGCGTCGGTGCGCATGGACTCGCAGGGCAAGGCCTTCGCGCAGATGCTGCTCGACCACCCGGTATCCATCCCCGCCGACCTGGCCCTCTGACCCACCCGCGACGCCTCGCTCCCTGGCGCAGCCACCGAAAGGATCCACCATGAACACCGCCACTTCGCCGACCGGCCGCAAGACCGCCTCCTCACAGATCCAGTCCCGGGTGCGCGACATCCAGCAAGCCACGCGCGGCGTCACCGCGCAGTACCCGCGCAGCTACATCCTGCAATGCATCAAGGAAGACCGCTTCCCCAACGAACTGTGGCAGGCGCTCGGCAAGTTCGGTTTGCTGGGCCTGTCGATTCCCGAGGAACACGGCGGCGCGGGCGGTGGCGTGCTCGAGATCACCGCACTCAACGAAGCACTGGCCTTGGCCGGCGTGCCGACACTGTTCCTCGTCGTCACCGGCCTGGCCCGGGTGCCGATCGTGCGCCACGGCACGCGCGAGCAGATCGCCAAGTACGTCACGCCCACCTGCACTGGCGAGAAGAAGATGTGCTTCGCGATCACCGAGCCGAATGCCGGCACCAACAGCTTCGCGATGACGACGCTGGCCACGCCCAACGTCAGCGGCGGCTGGACGCTGAACGGTCAGAAGGTCTTCATTTCGGGCGCGCGCGATGCCGACTACATGCTGGTGGTGGCGCGCACCACCAAGGCCGGCGAGGTCAAGCACCGCACCGAGGGCATGTCGCTGCTGGTGCTGGACATGAAGACGCCGGGCATCACGCTCAAGCCGCTGAACATCCAGGTCGAGACGGCCGAGCGCCAGTACATGGTGTTCTTCGACAACGTGCAACTGCCTGCAGACGCCGTGATCGGCGAGCCAGGCAAGGGCGCCAAGCTGATGTTCGAGGGCCTGAACTCCGAGCGACTGCTGGCCGCCGGCGCCGCCATCGGCTTGGGGGACTACGCGCTGGCCAAGGCGGTGGCCTACGCCAAGGACCGCAAACCCTTCGGCAAACCCATCGGCAGCTACCAGGCGCTGCAGCACCGCATGGCCCTCGCCAAGGCCGAGCTCGAGGCCGCGCGGCTGATGACCTACGACGCCGCCGACCGTTTTGATGCCGGTGAGGACGCCGGCGCGCACGCCAACATGGCCAAGCTGCTGGCCTCGCGCGCTGCGGTGGCCGCGGTGGAGGCGGCGTTGCAGACCCACGGCGGCTACGGCTTCGACCGCGACTACGACGTCATCACGCTGTGGCCGATGATCCGCCTGCTGGAGATCGCGCCGATCAACAACGAGATGCTGCTGAACTACATCGGCGAGCATGTGCTGGGGCTGCCGAAGTCTTATTGAGTCCGGCAGCGCGCGCATGCCAGGTCCTCCCGGCCGCCGCGCCGCGAAGAAGTTTGGAGTCCGCATCGACGGACCGAGATGATGGCATTGCACCGGATTGGCGACGACGTTGCGCGAAGGCGGTCCGCGTGCACCGGCACTGCGGCTGGCAGGCCTTGAAAAGACAGCGGAGGAACCACGATGCAGCAGCATGATGTCGTCGCCGGCGGGCACCGTCTGAGCGCGTGGAGCTGGGGCCGCATCGACGGCACTCGCCCGGTCGTCGTCATGCTGCACGGCGGCCTGGATTGCACCAGCACCTGGAGAGACCTGCCGCAGGTGATCGCGGACACGACCCAGCTGCCCGTGCTGTCGTACGACCGTTGGGGTTACGGAGGCTCCGACGCGTTGACCGGCGGCCGTGAGCGCAGCTATCGCCTCGACGAGTCCGGCCCCGTGTTCGGCGAAGTGCTGCGCCGCTTCGGCATCGAGCGCGCGGTGCTGGTCGGCCACAGCGACGGCGGTGCCATCTCGGTGTTGGCGGCCGCGGCGCACCCGAAGGCGGTGCGTGGCGTTTGCGCCTGCTCGCCCACCATCGCCCTGGATCTGCACATGGTGCGAGGCATGGACGCCGCTCGCCAGGCGTTCGAGCATGGTGGACTGCGCGAACGCCTGATGCGCCACCACGGCAACAAGACAGATTCGATGTTCTGGGGGTGGCACGGGCCGTGGTCGACCGACGATGCGGTCGACTGGACGATGGCCGAACAGATCGCCGCGGTGCGCTGCCCGGTGGCGGCGATTTTCGGCCAGGCCGATGACTACGGTTGGCGCCCGAGTGCCCGCGATCTGGTCGCCCATGGCACGATGCCGCTGGAGATCACCGCCTTGCCCGAGATCGGACATGATCCGCAGCACAAGGCACGTGCTGCAGTTCTGGCTGCACTCCAGCGTGTCCTGGCCGCTGCAAGTTGATTGCGCCGGCGTTCATGGGCGTCTGCGACGGACAAGCGAAGGGGTTGTGCAACGGCAGGCCGCCGGGTTCATTCGGCGGTGATACCGATCTTGCGTGTCATCGCCTGGTAGGTCGGCCAGGAGCGCTCGATGAAGCTGCGCAGCGCCTCGCCCGTCAGTGGCGCATCCTCGCCGCCAAGCTGTTTGCGGAAGGCCTTCATTCGCGCGCCCTGGGTCACCGACTCCGTCGCCAACTGGGCCAACCGCGCAACGACCTCCGCTGGCGTGCCGGTGGGCCCGAGCAGCATGTTGCACTCCACCAGGTCCTGGAAAGCCGGGCCGACGAAGCCGGCATCCTTCCAACTCGGCAAGCCGGGCAGCATGTTCGACGCCTGCCCTGAGATGACCATGATGGGCCGGATGCCGCCGTTCTGAATCGCTCCGCTCAGACCCGCCATCGAGCCGGCACCGACTTCGATATGCCCGCCCAGCAGGTCGCCCAACATCGGCCCGGTGCCCTTGTAGTTGACGATGACGAACTGCGCGCCGGTGTCCTGGGCCAGTTGCGTCATCTGCAGCTGCCAGCCCGAGCCGATGCCGAAGTTGCCGACCGTCACCGGGCGCTTGCGCGCCAGTTCGATCAACTCCTTCAGGTTGTTCACCGGCAGGTCCTTCTTCACCACCATCGGGCCGACGCCGGTGCTGATCGATGCGATGGGCACCAGGTCTTTTGACGGGTCGATCGGCGGATGCTTGAGCAGCACGGTCGATTGCGCCAGCTGGCTGTGCAAGGTCACCAGAAACATGTAGCCGTCCGGCGCCGAGCGTGCCACCGCCGCGGCGGCAATGGTGCCGACGCCGCCGGGCCGGTTTTCCACCACCACCGGCACGCCG
>JAURXG010000403.1 GCA_030654555.1 Aquabacterium sp. | reverse complement strand
AATTCGCGCTTCATGCGGTCGACGATGATCTCGAGGTGCAACTCGCCCATGCCCGAGATGATGGTCTGGCCCGACTCTTCGTCGGTCTTGACGCGGAACGACGGATCCTCGGCCGCCAGGCGGCCCAGCGCGATGCCCATCTTCTCCTGGTCGGCCTTGTTCTTGGGCTCGACGGCCTGCGAGATCACCGGCTCGGGGAAGATCATCTTCTCGAGCGTGATGATCGAGTCGGGGTCGCACAGGGTTTCGCCGGTGGTCACTTCCTTCAGGCCCACGCAGGCGGCGATGTCACCGGCCAGGATCTCCTTGATTTCCTCGCGCTGGTTGGCGTGCATCTGCAGGATCCGGCCGATGCGCTCCTTCTTGCCGCGGATCGGGTTGTAGACCGAGTCGCCCGACTTCAGCACACCCGAATAGACGCGCACGAAGGTGAGCTGGCCCACATACGGGTCGGTCATCAGCTTGAAGGCCAGGGCCGAGAACTTCTCTTCGTCCGTGCGATGCCGCACGACCGGCTTGTCGTCGTCGTCGGTGCCCGGCACAGGCGGGATGTCAGCCGGCGACGGCATGAAATCGACCACGCCGTCGAGCATGCGCTGCACGCCCTTGTTCTTGAAGGCCGAACCACAGAACATCGGCTGGATCTCGGCCGCGATGGTGCGCGAGCGGATGCCGGCCTTGATCTCGACCTCGGTCAGGTCGCCCGACTCGAGGTACTTGTTCATCAGTTCTTCAGACGACTCGGCCGCGGCTTCGAGCATGTTCTCGCGCCACTTCTTGGCCTCTTCGAGCAACTCGGCCGGGATCTCGCGGTAGTCGAACTTCATGCCCTGCGAGGCCTCGTCCCAGATGATCGCCTTCATCTTGATCAGGTCGATCACGCCGGTGAACTGGTCTTCGGCACCGATCGGGATCACGATGGGCACCGGGTTCGCCTTCAGGCGCACCTTCATCTGGTCGACGACCTTGAAGAAGTTGGCGCCAGTTCGGTCCATCTTGTTGACGAAGGCCAGACGGGGCACCTTGTACTTGTTGGCCTGACGCCAGACGGTTTCCGACTGCGGCTGCACGCCACCCACGGCGCAGTACACCATGCAGGCACCGTCGAGCACGCGCATCGAGCGCTCGACCTCGATCGTGAAGTCGACGTGCCCGGGGGTGTCGATGATGTTGATGCGGTGCTCGGGAAAGCCCAGCTCCATGCCCTTCCAGAAGCAGGTGGTGGCCGCCGAGGTGATGGTGATGCCGCGCTCCTGCTCCTGTTCCATCCAATCCATCGTCGCGGCGCCGTCGTGCACCTCGCCGATCTTGTGGTTCACGCCGGTGTAAAACAGGATGCGCTCCGTGGTCGTGGTCTTACCCGCGTCGATATGCGCGCT
>JAURXG010000670.1 GCA_030654555.1 Aquabacterium sp. | reverse complement strand
AACAACGTGATCCGCACCGCCTACGAGGCGATGGCGGCGGTGCTGGGCGGCACCCAGTCGCTGCACACCAACTCGTTCGACGAGGCGATCGCGCTGCCGACGCCGACCTCGGCCCGCATCGCGCGCAACACCCAGCTGATCATCCAGGAAGAGACGCACATCACCAACGTCGTCGACCCCTGGGCCGGCAGCTACATGATGGAGAAGCTGACCCAGGACATGGCCGATGCCGCCTGGACCATCATCGAGGAGGTCGAAGCCATGGGCGGCATGACCAAGGCCGTGGACAGCGGCTGGGCCAAGCTGAAGATCGAGGCCAGCGCGGCCGAGAAGCAGGCGCGCATCGATTCGGGCAAGGACGTGATCGTCGGCGTCAACAAGTACAAGCTCAAGACGCAGGACGCGGTGGAGGCCCGCGAGGTCGACAACGTGGCGGTACGCGAGGGCCAGGTCGCCCGGCTGCAGCAGATCAAGGCCACGCGCGACAGCGCCGCGGTGCAGGCGGCGTTGACCGCGCTGACCGAGGCCGCGCGCAACGGCCAGGGCAACTTGCTGGCCTTGTCGATCGACGCAATGCGCCTGCGCGCCACGGTGGGCGAGGTCAGCGATGCGCTGGAGGCGGTGTATGGCCGCCACCGGGCCGACATCCAGAAGGTGACCGGCGTCTACGCCGCCGCCTACGACAGCGCCGAGGGCTGGGACAAGCTGAAGGCCGAGATCGCCGAGTTCGCCGACGACCAGGGCCGCCGCCCGCGCGTGATGATCGCCAAGCTGGGCCAGGACGGGCACGACCGCGGCGCCAAGGTGGTGGCCACGGCCTTTGCCGACCTGGGCTTCGACGTCGACATGGGCCCGCTGTTCCAGACGCCCGAAGAATGCGCCCGTCAGGCGATCGAGAACGACGTGCATGCGGTGGGCATCAGCACGCTGGCTGCCGGCCACAAGACCCTGGTGCCGGCGATCATCAACGAGCTGAAGAAGCAGGGCGCCGACGACATCATCGTCTTCGTCGGCGGCGTGATTCCGGCGCAGGACTACGAGTTCCTGTGGGAGGCTGGCGTCAAGGGCATCTACGGCCCCGGCACACCGATCCCGGCGAGCGCGAAGGACGTGCTCGAGCAGATCCGCGCCGCGCAGGCGACGTGATCGCTGCCGCCTTCGCCGCAGCCCGCAACCCCTTCAGCCAGGTCTTTCGCGCGGTCGGTCCTTCGATGACCCTGCATGCTGCCCCGGGCGATGAGCCGCTGGCGCTGGCGCCGGCCTCGGACGAGGACTTCGAGGCCCTGCTGTCGTTGCGCCTGGCCGCCATGCGCGAGAGCCTGCAGCGCCTGGGCCGCTTCGATCCGCAGCGTGCGCGCGAGCGGCTGAGCCGCGCTTTCGAGCCGGCGCACACGCGCCACATCCTGCTCGGCGGCGAGCGCGTGGGCTTCGTCGTGCTGCTGCCGATGCCTGATCACCTGGTGCTCGACCACCTCTACATCGCGCCGCAGGCCCAAGGCCGGGGCGTGGGCAGCTGGGTGATGGCGCAGGTGCTGGACGAGGCCGACCGGCTGGGGCTGCCGGTGCGCGTGACCGCGCTGAAGATGAGCGACGCCAACCGCTTCTACCAGCGCCATGGCTTCGAGCTGCAGCATCAGAGCGAGTGGGACCTGCACTACGTGCGCCCGGCCCTCGATGATCGCGACAACGACCGCTAGCGCGACCGTGAGCACCGAGCCCCTGCTGCCGGCCGGCGACCAGGCCTTGCACGACGCGGTGACCGGCCCAGCCGGCCCGGCGCAGCGCCGCGCCGTGGCCAAGACCATCACCCTGCTCGAGTCGACCCGGCCCGATCACCGCGCGCGCGCCGACCACCTGCTCAACGCCCTGCTGCCGGCCAGCGGCCGGGCCTTCCGGCTGGGCATCAGCGGCGTGCCGGGCGTGGGCAAGAGCACCTTCATCGAGGCGCTGGGCGTGTACCTCATCGAGCGCGGCCACCGCGTGGCGGTGCTGGCGGTCGACCCGTCGTCGTCGGTCAGCGGCGGCTCGATCCTGGGCGACAAGACGCGCATGGAGCGGCTGTCGATGGACGAACGCGCCTACATCCGCCCCAGCCCCAGCAGCGGCACGCTGGGCGGCGTGGCCGAGAAGACGCGCGAGGCGATGCTGGTGTGCGAGGCCGCCGGCCACGACATCGTCATCGTCGAGACCGTGGGCGTGGGCCAGAGCGAGACCGCGGTGGCGGGCATGACCGACATGTTCGTGCTGCTGCAGCTGCCCAACGCCGGCGACGACCTGCAGGCCATCAAGAAGGGCGTGATGGAACTGGCCGACCTGGTGGTGATCAACAAGGCCGACATCGACGAGGCTGCGGCCACGCGGGCGCGGGCGCAGATCACCTCGTCGCTGCGCTTGATCGCCAGCACCGGTTCACACGGCCACCCGGAACACGCGCAGCAAGACACCGAGGTCTGGCAGCCGCAGGTGATGCAGCTCAGCGCGCTGAAGGGCTCGGGCCTGCCCGAGTTCTGGGCGGCCATCACCCGCTTTCGCACACTGCAGACCGCCAACGGCCGGCTGGCCGCCCGCCGCCACGCGCAGGACCAGGCCTGGATGTGGGCGCTGATCGACGCCGGCCTCAAGCAGCGCTTCAAGGCCCATCCCGCCGTGCGCGAGGCCCTGCCCGCGCTCATGCAAGACGTTCAAGCCGGCCGTGTGGCCGCATCGGTGGCCGCACGCCGGCTGCTCGACCTGTTTCATTGAAATCCCGAACGAGGAGAACCCCGCATGCACGACATTCAACAGAAGCTGGAGGCCATGCGCGCCGAAGCCCGCCTGGGCGGCGGCACCAAGCGCATCGCCGCGCAGCACGCCAAGGGCAAGCTGACCGCGCGCGAGCGGCTGGAATTGCTGCTCGACGAAGGCACCTTCGAAGAGTGGGACATGTTCGTCGAGCACCGCTGCACCGACTTCGGCATGGAAGACAACAAGATCCGCGGCGACGGCGTGGTCACCGGCTACGGCATGATCAATGGCCGGCTGGTGTTCGTCTTCAGCCAGGACTTCACCGTCTTCGGCGGCGCGTTGAGCGAAGCCCATGCCGAGAAGATCTGCAAGGTGATGGACCAGGCCATGAAGGTGGGCGCGCCGGTGATCGGCCTGAACGATTCGGGCGGCGCCCGCATCCAGGAAGGCGTCGCGTCGCTCGGTGGTTATGCCGACGTGTTCCAGCGCAACGTGATGGCCAGCGGCGTGATCCCGCAGATCAGCCTGATCATGGGCCCCTGCGCGGGTGGCGCGGTGTATTCACCGGCCATGACCGACTTCATCTTCATGGTCAAGGACTCGAGCTACATGTTCGTCACCGGCCCCGAAGTGGTGAAGACGGTGACGCACGAGGAAGTGACGGCCGAGGAGTTGGGCGGCGCCAGCGCCCACACCACCAAGAGCGGCGTGGCCGACCTGTCGTTCGAGAACGACGTCGAGGCGATCATGATGCTGCGCCGCTTCTACAACTACCTGCCGCTGAACAACCGCGAGAAGCCGCCGGTGCGTGACAGCGGCGACCGTGCCGACCGGCTGGACATGTCGCTGGA
>JAURXG010000664.1 GCA_030654555.1 Aquabacterium sp. | reverse complement strand
CAGCAGGTCCGGCACCTGGTTGTCGACGATGCGCTTGGCCAGGCCTTCGGCGATGGCGGTCTTGCCGACACCGGCCTCGCCGACCAGCAGCGGGTTGTTCTTGCGCCGGCGGCACAGGATCTGGATCACCCGCTCGACCTCGGCATCACGGCCGATCAGCGGGTCGATCTTGCCTTCCTTGGCCTGCTGGTTCAGGTTCTGGGTGAACTGGTCCAGCGGCGAGCCCTTGCCCGAATCGGCGGCTTCTTCTTTCTCGGTTTCGTTGCTGCCCGGCTCGCTGCTGCCCTTGGTGGGCTCGGGCGGCTCGCTCTTCTTGATGCCGTGGGCGATGAAGTTGACGACGTCGAGCCGGGTCACGCCCTGCTGGTGCAGGTAGTAGACCGCGTGCGAATCCTTCTCGCCGAAGATCGCCACCAGCACGTTGGCGCCGGTGACTTCCTTCTTGCCCGAGCCGGTGGACTGCACGTGCATGATGGCGCGCTGGATCACCCGCTGGAATCCCAGCGTGGGCTGCGTGTCCACCTCTTCGGTGCCGCCCACGGTGGGCGTGTTTTCCTTGATGAAGGTGGTCAGGCTCTTGCGCAGGTCATCGATGTTGGCCGCGCAGGCCTTCAGCACTTCGGCCGCGGAGGGATTGTCCAGCAACGCGAGCAGCAGGTGCTCGACGGTGATGAACTCGTGGCGCTGCTGGCGCGCCTCGACAAACGCCATGTGCAGGCTGACTTCCAGTTCTTGCGCAATCATGCGGCCTCCATAATGCACTGCAGCGGATGCCCGGCGCGGCGGGCCGCAGCGAGCACGAGTTCAACCTTGGTGGCCGCAACGTCCTTGGTATAGACGCCACAGACGCCACGCCCTTCGTGATGTATTTTCAGCATGATGAGCGTGGCCGCCTCGAGATCACGCCTGAAGTATTGCTGCAAAATCATGACCACGAACTCCATCGGGGTGTAGTCGTCATTGAGCAGCACCACCTGGTACATCTGCGGCGGCGTGGTGCGCGCCGTCTTGCGCTCGACCACCACGGCACCCTCCCCGCCTCGGCGCGGTTGCGCAGGCGGCTTGGGCGGTTGCGAAGGCGGTTCGTCCTGGGGCATGGTTCATTCTATCGAGTCACGTCGGGCGCCATCGGCTTGGTCGGGATATTGCGCCCATTCGGCCCATTGCAAGGCGTGAAAAGCACTGCGTGACCCTGCCAGATGGCCAGCCAGCGCCGCATTTGGCGTCAAAGCCGCGACAAGTGCCTCGAATGGACCCCCCCTGTAGGGGAAACTCGACCCCTCATGGTCCAGACCTCCGTCTAGACGCTGGTCAACCCGCGTTCACACAATGACTTTCACCCTCGCTGTATGGGGATGCTGGAGTCGTTATGTTGTTTGGAACCGTGAAATGGTTCAATGATGCCAAGGGATTTGGCTTCATCGAACCCGAGGAAGGTGGCCCGGATGTGTTCGCGCACTTTTCGGCGATTGAAATGGATGGCTTTCGGACCCTGAAGCAGGGCAGCAAAGTCAGCTACGAACTGGTGCAAGGCCCCAAGGGCAACCTGGCACAGAGCATCAAGCCGGTGGTCACGCAGACCGCCTGACCGACCGCTCGACACTGAGAGGCGCTGGCCGATCGCATCGGCCAGCGCCTTTTTCGTGGGCCGTCAACGCCACGGGCGCTCAATCCTCGCTCAGTGTCATCAGCATGTCGGCGTACCAGGCGCAATTCAGGCCCAGCGACTCGTCCTGAACCAGGTCGCGGCCGGCCATGTCGAGCCGCGCCGAGTGCACGCCCAGCAGTTTCCACGGCAGGGACGCGTCGGCTGTGGCCAGGTGATCGCGCATCACCACCGGCGCGCCGCTGGTGCCCCGGTGGGTGCGTGCGTCGGTGAGAAAGTAGCCCAGGCCCTGGAAGCGCATGCCAAAGGCCGAGGCGATGACCGACTGCCGCACCACCGGCAGGTGATGCAACGTGTCGTGGAAGCCCAGCGGAAAGCCGACGATCAGCACCGACGTGCCCACCTCCACCGGCTCGGTCAACTGCACCAGATGCTCGGGCGTGAAGGCGTACAGCAGCGCGTCCTTGGGCAGCGCGGCGCGCTGGATCTCGATCATCGCGACGTCGATCTCGCCAGCCGAGTCGGTGCCCTGGCGCCATTGGCTCTTGCCGTCCTGGTAGAGCAGCAGCGAGAAGCGCGACGACCTGCCCAGGTTGGCCGCATCGGTGTGCAACTCGATCTCGATGCGGTTGGGGTGGTGCTTGCTCGGCTCGTCGATCAGCACGTGCCGGCTGGTGACGAGGAACAGCCGGTCGTCGCGCTCGAAGAAGAAGCCGCTGGCATTGGTGAGCCCGCGCTGGTGCTCGAAGGTGGCGATGCGCGTGGCGGCAAGCAACAGGGAGTCGATCATTGCGGCCACGATACCACCGGCCTTGACGCGCGCGTGTCATCGAGGACATCACCGAGCCCGCAAAATCCGCTCGCCCGTCACCGCCCACCCACCACCGCCCACCCGCCACAGGAATCCCCATGACCCGCCTGCCCTTGTTGACCGATGATCAGGTGGGGCCGCCCGACCTGGTGGCCGCGATGCGCCAGCGCCGCGGCGGCGATCTGCTCGATCTGGACCGGCTGCTGCTGCACAGCCCGGCGTTCGCCGCGGGCTGGGGTGAATTCATGGGCCGGGTGCGTGGGTCGCTGTCGCTGAGCCCGCTGCTGCGTGAACTGGCGATGTGCGGCGTGGCCGCGCTCAACGGCGCCGACTTCGAGATGCACCACCATGCGCCGCTGTACCGCGCCGCCGGCGCCACCGAGGCCCAGCTGGCCGCCGTGCACCGCCTGGGCGACGACCCCGCGCTGGCCGCCGATCCGGTGTTCGACGCCGACCAGCAGGCCGTGCTGGCGCTGGTGGTGGCAATGACGCGCCAGGTGAAGGTCGACGCCGACACCTTTGCCCGCGCCCGCGCCGTGCTGGGCAGCGATGCGCTGATGTTCGAGCTGATCGGCGTGATCGCCGCCTACAACATGGTCTCGCGCATCCTGGTGGCGGTGGACCTGAAGCCTTGAGACGTCTCGGCGCCGGGCTGAGCCCGCCTCAACGGGTCTACAGCGCGTTCTTCCTCTATGCGATGGCCATCGGCGGCATCTTCCCGCGGCTGGGCGACCTGCAGCGCGCGCTGGGCATCGACGAGCGCACGCTGGGGTTCGCGCTGATCGGCACCGCCACCGGCACGATGGTGTCGCTGACGCTGGCCAGCCGCTGGCTGGACCGGCTGGGCCACCGCACGGTGCTGAGGTCGGCATCCCGCTGCTGGCCGGGGTGTACGCCGCAGCGTCCTGGGCCACCGGGCCGCTGGCGCTGTTCGGGCTGCTGCTGCCGGCGGGGCTGTGCATCGGCGCGGTGGAGATCGTCGTCAACCTCGAGGCCGACCGCGTCGAGCACCAGCTGGGGCGGCGCATCATGAGTCGTGCCCACGCGTTCTGGAGCATCGGCTTCTTCGCCGCCGGGCTGATCGGCGCCGGGGTGGCGCAGCTGGGGGTGTCGGTGCAGGCCCATCTGGCGGGCATGGTGGTGGCCATCCTGCTGGCCTCGGTGGTGTTGCTGCGCGGCTTCGAACCGGCCACGCACCGGCCCGACGGCCACCGCGGCCAGGCGCCGCACTGGGCGCGCCCCACGCGCATCACCGCCGTGCTGGTGGCCGCCACGCTGGCGGCGATGGTGCTCGAGGGCGCCGGCGCCGAGTGGTCGGCGATCTACATGCGCGACGTGTTCGCCGCGTCGCCGTTCGCGGCCGGCGCGGCGGTAGCCG
>JAURXG010000663.1 GCA_030654555.1 Aquabacterium sp. | reverse complement strand
CATCGGCCCCAGGTAGATCGGCAGGAACCACACCCCGCCCGACGCGGCGCGGCCCACCGAGCCGAAGTAGGTCCAGGCGGTGCAGTAGACCGCCATCGACAAGGCGTAGACGCCGGCGTTGCCGATCAGCGAGCGGCCGGCGGCGGCGCGCCGGTCGGCCCACCAGGCCACCGCGAACAGCAGCAGCAGGTAGGCGAACGAGGCGCCGAGCACCAGGGCGGGAGCGAGCATGGCGTGGTGATGGGTCAGTCGGGCGTGGATTCGAGCACCAGCGCCAGCGCCACGATCAACAGCGCCCAGACCAGGAACAGCGCCACCGGAAACAGCGGCAGGCCCCACAGCCGCGCCGTGGGGTCCCACAGCGCCAGCAGTGGAAAGTTGAACAGCAGCAGCGCCGCGACGAACAGCGCCGTCAGGCGCTGCGTGACCAAAGCTTGTTCTCGCATGTCGGCGCCCCTCGTTCGCCCGTCCTGCCGCGCCCCCGCGCCGCAGGGCCCGATTCTGCAGCCCGCCCGCGGTCGGCCCCCCGCGAATGCGGGCCGATCCGGCCACCTAGGGCTTTCATCAGGCCAGGCGTCAAATTCCACATCACGGAAAGAACACACAGGGTTACGCCTGATTTTGTAAGCTGGTGTTGGCTCGCCGTCAGAAACCGGTCAGACCCCCTGCTGATAGTCCGTTTCACGCGGCACCCGGTGTCGTTTTTCGTGATTTGAGGAGACAACCCCATGGCAACAGCAGCAGGCTCTATGAAGATCCCGGTGCACGATGCGCCGATGACCAAAGAAGAAAAGAAGGTCATCTTTGCGTCGTCGCTCGGCACCGTGTTCGAGTGGTACGACTTCTACCTCTACGGCTCATTGGCCGTCTTCATCGGCAAGCAGTTCTTCGCGGCGCTCGACCCCACCGCGCAGTTCATCGCCTCGCTGCTGGCGTTTGCCGCCGGCTTCATCGTGCGGCCGTTCGGCGCGCTGGTGTTCGGCCGCCTGGGCGACATGATCGGTCGCAAGTACACCTTCCTGGTCACCATCCTGATCATGGGCCTGTCGACCTTCCTGGTCGGCATCCTGCCCAGCTACGCATCGATCGGTGTCGCGGCGCCGATCATCCTGGTCTCGCTGCGCATCCTGCAGGGCCTGGCGCTGGGTGGTGAATACGGGGGCGCTGCCACCTACGTGGCCGAGCACGCACCGCACGGCAAGCGCGGCGCCTACACCTCGTGGATCCAGACCACCGCCACGCTGGGCCTGATGCTGTCGCTGATGGTCATCCTGGGCACGCGCACCTTCCTGGGTGACGTTGCCTTCGGCGACTGGGGCTGGCGCGTGCCGTTCATCCTGTCGATCGCCCTGCTGGCCATCAGCGTGTGGATCCGGCTGTCGATGAACGAGTCGCCCGCCTTCAAGAAGATGAAGGACGAGGGCAAGGTCTCCAAGGCCCCGCTGACCGAATCCTTCGGCCAGTGGAAGAACGCCAAGATCGTCATGCTGGCGCTGTTCGGCCTGGTGATGGGCCAGGGCGTGGTCTGGTACTCGGGCCAGTTCTACGCGCTGTTCTTCCTGGCCAACGTGCTGAAGGTGGATGCGGCCACGGCCAACATCATGGTGGCGGTGTCGCTGATCATCGGCACGCCGTTCTTCGTGGTCTTCGGCACGCTGTCGGACAAGATCGGCCGCAAGCCCATCATCCTGGCCGGCATGCTGCTGGCGGTGCTGACCTACTTCCCGCTGTTCAAGGCGCTCACCGGTGCGGCCAACCCCGAGCTGGCCCAGGCCCAGGCCACCGCGCAGATCACCGTCAAGGCCGATCCGGCCACCTGCTCGTTCCAGGGCAGCCCGATCGCCCGCGAGGTGGACTTCCTCTCCGGCTGCGACATCGCCAAGCGCGCGCTGACGCAGAGCTCGGCCAGCTACGAGAACGTGGCGGCACCGGCGGGCTCGCCCACCATCGTCAAGATCGGCGACAAGGAACTGAACCCGCCCACCGCCACCACCACGGCCGGCGGCCACAAGTTCGACGAAGCCTCCACCAAGTCCATCGCCGCCTTCAAGAAGGACCTGGGCGAAACGCTGAAGGCCGCCGGCTACCCGCCCAAGGCCAAGCCGATCCCCTTCATGAGCGGCCAGTGGTGGACGGTGGTCGGCATCCTGACCATCCTGGTGATCTACGTGACCATGGTCTACGGCCCGATCGCCGCGATGCTGGTGGAACTGTTCCCGACCCGCATCCGCTACACCTCGATGATCCTGCCGTACCACATCCGCAACGGCTGGTTCGGCGGCTTGCTGCCCTCGGTCACCTTCGCGATGGTGGCGGCCAACGGCAACATGTACTACGGACTGTGGTACCCCATCGTGATCGCCGCGGTGTGCTTCGTGATCGGCCTGATCTTCGTGAAGGAGACCAAGGACGTTGACATCTACGCCCAGGACTGAGCCTTCACGCTGAGCCAGTGACAATCGACCGGGCGCCACAGGCGCCCGGTTCTTCGTCGGACCCCCCTTCTTCATTCAGGATGCTTCAACCATGTGGAAACTGCTCGTCGCCTTCATCGTGTTTGCCGCCGTGGCGCTGTTCGTGCTCAAGAAGTCCGGCGGCGACGTCGACATGGGCGGTGAAAAGCACGACGTGACGGGTGGCCATTCGGAGCCCGCAGCATCGGCGCCCGCCTCGGCGGCATCGGCCGCCTCGCACTGATCGATGGCCGGGCACCGGCGGTGCGCCGCCGCGCTGCCCGCCCATCTCGATCGTCTCGATCGTCTCGATCGTCTCGCCCCTCACCACCCGCACCGCCCGCGGCCACCCTGGCCGCCGCCTGCCTGCCAGGCCGGGGCCTGGCCCATCGCTCGGGCCGCTCACTTCACGCGCCAGGTCGACGCACCGGCGGCGTGATGCGCCGCAAACACCCTCCGCTGTCTGACCGGCCGCTGACAAGGCCCTGAACGGGTCTTGCGTCAGCGCAAGACGCGGTCTGCGCCAGCGTGCCAGATGAGCGGCCCGGTCAGTACCGGGTCAGTCACCGCACGCACACTGAGCGCAGACCGGAGAGCGGTGGCGGCACGACGGGCTGCCTGCCGTCCGGGACGACGCAGACCCAGAAGGAGCAGACAGATGATCGACAACTCAGTGGCCCGTATCAAGGCCAATCCCAAGTACCAGGAGCTCAAGCGCAAGCGCAGTTCCTTCGGCTGGTGGCTCACGCTGCTGATGATGGTCGTGTACTACGGCTACATCGCGCTGATCGCCTGGAACAAGCCTTTCCTGTCGACCCCGATGGGCAGCGGCGTCACCACCATCGGCGTGCCCATCGGCATGGGCGTGATCATCTTCACCATCGTGATCACCGGCATCTACGTGCGGCGTGCGAACGGCGAGTTCGACCAGCTGACCCGCGAAATCCTCGAGGACGCTGCCAAATGAGCCGCACACAACAACTGATAGGCGGCCTGATCGCGCTGCTGGCCACCGGTGTGGCGATGGCCGCCGGTGCCGACGTGGGCCAGGCGGCCAAGCAGGCCACCAACTGGACGGCCATCGGCATGTTCGGCGCCTTCGTCGCCGGCACGCTGTGGATCACCAAGTGGGCGGCCGCCAAGACCAAGAGCGCGGCCGACTTCTACACCGGCGGTGGCGGCATCACCGGCTTCCAGAACGGCCTGGCGATCGCCGGCGACTACATGTCGGCCGCGTCCTTCCTGGGGATCTCGGCAGCGGTGATGGCCTCGGGCTACGACGGCCTGATCTACTCGATCGGCTTCCTGGTCGGCTGGCCGGTGATCACCTTCCTGATGGCCGAGCGGCTGCGCAACCTGGGCAAGTTCACCTTTGCCGACGTGGCCGGCTACCGCTTCCAGCAGGGCCCGATCCGCGCCTTCGCCGCCAGCGGCACGCTGGTGGTGGTGGCCTTCTACCTGATCGCGCAGATGGTGGGCGCGGGCCAGCTGATCAAGCTGCTGTTCGGCTTGGAATACTGGATGGCGGTGGTCATCGTCGGCGGCTTGATGATGGTCTACGTGCTGTTCGGCGGCATGACGGCCACCACCTGGGTGCAGATCATCAAGGCCTGCCTGCTGCTGGCCGGCGTCACCTTCATGGCGATCATGGTGATGGCGCAGTTCGGCTTCTCGCCCGAGGCGCTGTTCGCCAAGGGCGTGGAGGTGAAGGCGCAGATCGCCGCCAATGGCGGCAAGACGCCCGAGGAGGCGCAGAAGATCGGCCTGGCCTTGATGGGCCCGGGCGGCTTCATCAAGGACCCGATCTCGGCGATCAGCTTCGGCATGGCGCTGATGTTCGGCACCGCCGGCCTGCCGCACATCCTGATGCGCTTCTTCACCGTGCCCGATGCCAAGGAAGCCCGCAAGTCGGTGTTCTGGGCGACCACCTGGATCGGCTACTTCTACGTGCTGATCTTCATCATCGGCTTCGGTGCCATCACCCTGGTGCTGACCAACCCCGAGTACGCCGATGTCGCCAAGGGCGTGATCCATGGCGGCGCCGGCACGGCCAACATGGCCGCGGTGCTGGTGGCCAAGGCGGTGGGCGGCAACGTGTTCTACGGCTTCATCTCGGCGGTGGCCTTCGCCACCATCCTGGCGGTGGTGGCCGGCCTGACGCTGTCGGGTGCCTCGGCGGTGTCGCACGACGTGTACGCCACGCTGATCAAGAAGGGCAACGCCGACAGCAAGGCCGAACTGCGGGTCTCGCGCATCACCACGCTGTGCCTGGGCGTGCTGGCGGTGACGCTGGGCATCGTGTTCGAGAAGCAGAACATCGCCTTCATGGTGAGCCTGGCCTTCGCCATCGCGGCCTCGGCCAACTTCCCGGTGCTGTTCATGAGCGTGCTGTGGACGGACTGCACCACCAAGGGCGCGGTGATCGGCGGCTTCCTGGGCCTGATCTCGTCGGTGGGCCTGACGGTCGTGTCGCCGTCGGTGTGGGAAGCCACGCTCGGCAACCCCAAGGGCTCGGCCTGGTTCCCGTACACCTCGCCGGCGCTGTTCTCGATGACCATCGGCTTCGTCGGCATCTGGTTGTTCAGCGTGCTCGACCGCAGCGCACAGGCCACCAAGGAACGCGGCCTGTTCGAAGCCCAGCAGGTGCGCTCGGAGACCGGCCTGGGGGCCTCGGGCGCCTCGGGTCACTGACCCTCCCCCGACCGGGCCGCGCGCCCGGTCCCAGCGAACCCGGGCCGATGCCCGGGTTTTTTCATGGGGCCGGCAGCGCGTGAGGGTGGTTGATCCTGCGCAAACCGGCACGGGTTGGTTGAGGAGCCCAATTCGAAATGAGAGACAATCTCATTTAGATTGATCCTCCCCCTTGCCCGAGCCCACCGCCATGACCATCCTGCTCGCCGACCTGCCCGATGGCGTTGCGGCCACCGTGGCGCGGGTGTGGGCCAACGGCACGCTGCTGGACGAACACCAGTTGCGTCGCCTGGGCGAGCTGGGCTTCCTGCCCGGCGAGCCGGTGCAGGTGCTGCAACGCGGGCCCGGCGGCCGCGAGCCGCTGGCCGTGGTGGTGGGCGACACGATGTTCGCGCTGCGCCTGGCCGAAGCCCGCTGCATCGCGGTGGCACGGTGCTGACCCCCGATCCCTCACGATGAACGCCGCCACGGCCCTGGCCCCCCGCCTGCTGCGCAGCGTGGCGCTGGTGGGCAACCCCAACTGCGGCAAGACCGCACTGTTCAACCTGCTCACCGGCGCGCGGCAGAAGGTGGCCAACTATGCCGGCGTCACCGTCGAGCGCAAGGTCGGTCAGGCCCGGCTGGCCAATGGCCGCGTCGTGCAAGTGATCGACCTGCCCGGCACCTACAGCCTGCAGCCGGTATCGCCCGACGAGCAGGTGACGCTGGAGGTGATCGAGGGCCGCCGCGCCGGCGAGGACGTGCCCGACGCGCTGGAGCTGGTGGTAGACGCCACCAACCTGCGCATGAACCTGCGCCTGGTGCTCGAATGCGCCCGCCTGGGGCGGCCGATGCTGGTGGCGTTGAACATGGTGGACATGGCGCGCAGCCGGGGCCTGAGCATCGACACCGAGCGCCTGGCCGCCGAGCTGGGTTGCCCGGTGGTCGAGACGGTGGCGGTGCAGGCCGACGGCCATGCCGCGCTGCTGGCCCGCCTGGCCGACTGGCCGCTGCCGGCCCCCCTCAGCCCGGTCACGCTGCCGCCCGCCGAGCCCTTGCCCGCGGCCGACCTGCAGCGCGAGGTGCACCGCATCCTGGCCGTGGTGCTCACCCGCTCGGCCGCGGCCCAGCGGGGGCAGCTGCAGCGCCTGCAGCTGCGCCTGGACGGCTGGGTGCTGCACCCGCTGTGGGGGCCGGTGATCCTGGCGCTGCTGCTGTTCGTGGTGTTCCAGGCGGTGTTCTCCTGGGCCAACGCGCCGATGGAGGGGATCAGGCAGGGCATGGCCGCGGCCGGCGACTTCACCCTCGCCCACATGGCTGAAGGCCCGCTGCGCAGCCTGCTGGTGGACGGCGCCATCGCCGGTGCCGGCAGCGTGCTGGTGTTCCTGCCGCAGCTGCTGATCCTGTTCTTCTTCATCCTGGTGCTCGAGGACTCGGGCTACCTGCCACGCGCGGCCTTCCTGCTCGACACGCTGATGGGCAAGGTGGGCCTGTCGGGCCGCGCCTTCATCCCGCTGCTGTCGAGCTTTGCCTGCGCGGTGCCGGGCATCATGGCCACGCGCAGCATCGCGCACTGGCGCGACCGCATCACCACCATCATGATCGCGCCGCTGATGACCTGCTCGGCGCGGCTGCCGGTGTACGCGCTGCTGATCGGCGCCTTCATTCCCGACCGCGCGGTGGGCCCGTTCAACCTGCGCGGGCTGGTGCTGTTTGCGCTGTACGCCGCCGGTGTGGGCTCGGCCTGCGCGGTGGCCTGGGTGTTCAAGCGCCTGTGGCTGAAGAACAGCTACCAGCCGCTGTTCTGGAGCCTGCTGGCCAACGCCGGGCTGTACGTCGGCGTGTCGCTGCTGCGCGCCCCCTCGGCGCGCGAGGCCAGCCAGGCGCTGCTGTTC
>JAURXG010000401.1 GCA_030654555.1 Aquabacterium sp. | reverse complement strand
CTTGTCGCCCAGGCCCTTGGGCAGCGGGAAGTGCACCGTTTCCTCGACGCCGGACATGCGCCGCACGCTCAACGCGCCCAGCGCCTTCAGACGGGTGATCACCGCCTGCACCAGCACGTCGGGCGCCGAGGCCCCGGCGGTCAGGCCCACGCGCGGGCGGCCTTCGAACCATTCAGGCTGCAGGTCTTCGGCGGCGTCGACCATGTGCGAGGGCGTGCCCAGGCGCTCGGCCAGCTCGCGCAGCCGGTTGCTGTTGCTGCTGCTGGGGCTGCCGACCACGATCACGATGTCGACCTGCGGCGCCATCACCTTCACGGCATCCTGCCGGTTCTGGGTGGCGTAGCAGATGTCCTGCTTCTTGGGCTCGCGCACATGCGGAAACACCCGCTTGACCTCGGCCAGGATGGCGGCGGCGTCGTCCACGCTCAGCGTGGTCTGGGTGACCACCGCCAGCTGGCGGCCGCGCGGCTGCACGCGGGCCACGTCGGCCACCTCCTCGACCAGGTAGATGCCCTCGGTGAGCTGGCCCATCGTGCCCTCGACCTCGGGGTGGCCCTTGTGGCCGATCATGATGAACTCGTAGCCTTCCTTGGCCAGCTTGGCCACCTCGACGTGCACCTTGGTCACCAGCGGGCAGGTGGCGTCGAAGATGGAAAAGCCCCGGGCGCGGGCCTCGTCCTGCACCGCGCGGCTCACGCCGTGGGCCGAGAACACCAGCGTGGCGCCGGGCGGCACGTCGGCCAGGTCCTCGATGAAGATCGCGCCCTTGGCCTTCAGGTCGTTGACCACGTAGGTGTTGTGCACGATCTCGTGGCGCACGTAGATCGGCGCGCCGAAGCGCGTGAGCGCACGCTCGACGATCTCGATGGCCCGGTCGACGCCGGCGCAGAAGCCGCGCGGCTCGGCCAGCAGCACGTCGGTGACCAGCGTGGTGTCGGTGGTCTTCATGTCAGAGGATCCCGATGACCTGCACTTCGAAGCTGACCGGCTGCCCGGCCAGCGGGTGGTTGAAGTCGAACAGCAACCAGCCCTCGCCCACCTCACGCACCACGCCGGCGTAGTGGCCCTGGCCGTCGGGCGTGGGGAACTGCACCACGTCGCCGAGTTGGTAGTCGGCATCGGGGTCGCCCAGCTCGGTCAGCAGGCTGCGCTTGACACGCTG
Source organism: Aquabacterium sp. (assembly GCA_030654555.1). Lineage (GTDB taxonomy): Bacteria > Pseudomonadota > Gammaproteobacteria > Burkholderiales > Burkholderiaceae_C > Pseudaquabacterium. Next base: position 9,892 of record JAURXG010000401.1, on the reverse strand, counting down.
CAGCAGCTCGGGGCTGCGCTCGCCGAAGGCCTCGCCGGCGGCCAGCGAGAAGGTCTGCCGCGCGCCCTCGGCCAGGCCGAGCAGACGCCGCTCCATCGCCGGGGCCAACTGGCCGGCGCCCAGCGACAGTGTGGCGGGCGGGCCGGCGAAGGTGTTGATCACATCCGCGCCGTCGGGGCCGGCCAGCCGGTAATGCAGGGTCAGAAACGACCCCTCCTGAATGGTGTTCACGCCAAAGGGGGAGATGATGGGGGATGCGGCGCCGAAGGACCGGCACCTAGACTGGAGCCTCATTCTACGGGCCGACCGGCCCCCGCCCACCCCACCGCCGTCATGTCGATCAAGGACCTCCCCGCCGCCGCCCGCCCCCGCGAGAAGCTGCTGCAGCATGGTGCGGCCAGCCTGGCCGACGCCGAACTGCTGGCGCTGCTGCTGCGCACCGGCTTCAAGGGCCAGGGCGTGCTGCAGATGGCCGAGGGCGTGCTGGGCCACTTCGGCGGTTATGCCGGCCTGCTGCACGCGCAGGCCGGTGACTTCAAGGGCATCAAGGGCCTGGGGCCGGCCAAGCGGGCCGAACTGGCCGCGGTGATCGAGATGGCGCGCCGCGCGCTGGCCCAGCGCCTGACCGACGCGCCGGTGTTCGATTCGCCCCAGGCGGTCAAGGACTACCTGCAACTGCACCTGGGTGCGCTGGCGCACGAGGTGTTCGCGGTGCTGTTTCTCGACGCGCAGCACCGGCTGCTGAGCTTCGACCGGCTGTTCACCGGCACGCTGAGCCAGACCAGCGTCTACCCGCGTGAAGTCGTCAAGCGCGCGCTGGCGCGCAACGCCGGCGCGGTGATCCTGGCGCACAACCACCCCTCGGGCGTGGCCGAGCCCTCGCGCGCCGACGAGTACCTCACCCAGACGCTCAAGAGCGCGCTGGCCTTGGTGGACGTGCGCGTGCTCGACCACCTGGTGGTGGGCCATGGTCAGGTGGTGAGCTTTGCCGAGAGGGGTCTGCTGTGACCCAGGCCAAGGGCCGCACGCGGGTGGGCAGCCTGGCCGATCTGGGCGCGCTGCGCGAGACGCTGCAGCGCCGCACCCGCGAGGCCGCCGAACGCGCCGCGCTGGCCGCACGTGAACACGCCGCCCAGCGCGCCCGCGTGCAGCGGCAGCCCGATCCGCACGGCCTGTTCGCGCGGGCCGTGGGCCCGGTGCACCGGATGCGCGATCGCGGCCTGGCCGAGCTCGAGCTGCCGCGCCCGGCACCACACCCGCGCCAGCGCGAGCTGGACGAGGCCGCGGCGCTGGCCGAATCGATGTCCGACGAGGTCACCGTCGAGTCGCTGCTGCTCACCGACGACGGCCTGAGCTTTCGCCGCCCCGGCATCGGCGCCGACGTGGTGAGCAAGCTGCGCCGCGGCCATTGGGCGCTGCAGGGCCAGATCGACCTGCATGGCTGCACCCGCGACGAGGCGCGCGAGGCGCTGGCCGACTACCTGCGCGCGTGCCAGCGCCGTGGCCTGCGATGCCTGCGCGTGGTGCACGGCAAGGGCCTGGGGTCGCCCGGCCGGCAACCGGTGCTCAAGGACAAGGTGCAGCGCTGGCTGGCGCAGAGCGCCGACGTGATCGCCTTTGCCCAGGCCAGCGGGCCACAGGGCGGGGCCGGCGCGCTGGTGGTGCTGCTGGCGGGGCTGGTGCGCTGACGGCAGCGCCGGCCCTGCGGCCCCGGCCGGCCCGCACGGGCGCGCTGTCGTGCCGTGGCATCGGCCGGCCGGTGCACACTGGCGGTTCAGCCTGGCTTAAGACCGGTGCGCTCCACTGTCGGGTTTTGCCCCCGACCACTCCGCCATGGACCTTCTGCTGCTCGAGGACGACGCCGATCTCGGCCGGGCCGTGACCGATCACCTGGCTGCGGCCAGGCACCGCGTGCGCTGGTGCCGCAGCATCGCCGAGGCCGAGGCCGCGCCCGTCCCGGACCTGGCACTGCTCGACCTGCGGTTGCCCGATGGCGACGGGCTGGCGCTGCTGCGGGCCTGGCGTGCGGCGGGCCAGGCCTGCCCGGTGATCGTGCTGACGGCGCGCGACCAGGTCAGCGACCGCATCCGCGGCCTGCAGGCGGGTGCCGACGACTACCTCGTCAAGCCCTTCGACCTCGACGAACTGCTGGCCCGCGTGGACGCGGTGGCGCGCCGCGCGCTGGCGCCGCAGGCGCTGTCGGGCGGGTCGGGCGGATCGGGCCAGCTGCGCCTGGACGTGCCGGCCCACCAGGCCTGGCGCGACGACGAGGCCATCGATCTCACGCAGATGGAGTGGGCCGTGCTAGCCTGCCTGGCCCAGCGGCCCGGGCGCATCTACAGCCGCGGCGAGATCGAGGGCCGCCTGGCCCATGCCGGCCTGGCCGACGCCGCCAGCAACTCGCTGGAGGTGATCGTCAGCCGCCTGCGCAAGAAGCTGGGCGCCGAGACCATCAGCACCCACCGCGGCCTGGGCTACCGCCTTGAGCGCTGACGCCCCGAGGCCCGAACGCGAGCCGGTCCTGCGGCTGCGCCGTCACCGCCGCCAGGCCCCGGCCGGGCGGCCCTGGAGCCTGCTGAGACAGCTGCGGCGCCAGTTGCTGGCCCTGCTGGCCCTGGTCTGGCTGGTGGCCTCGCTGGCCACCGGCCTGGGCCTGTGGCACGAGACCGACGAGGTGCTCGACAGCGCGCTGGCCGAAACCGCCCAGCGCCTGCTGATGCTGCCCCCGGCCGCGCTGGCCGAACCCGACACCGCCGAACGCCTGGCGATGCTGGGGGCCCACGAGGAATTTGTGGTCTACCAGCTGTTCGATGCCAGCGGCGCGCTGCTGCTGCAATCGCACCGGGCGCCTGGCCGGCGGCTGGACCCGCGCAACGACAACGGCCTGCGCCGCGCGGGCGACTGGTGGGTGCTGACGCTGGCCGCCCCGGACGGCCAGCGCCGCGCGCAGGTGGCCGAGAGCGTGGCCCATCGGCACGAGGTGATGTGGGCCAGCATGGGCTGGATGCTGGGCATGCTGGCCCTGCTGCTGCCGGCGGCCGCCTGGCTGGTGGACTGGCTGCTGCGTCGGGCCTTCGCCACCCTGGAACCTGCCCGCCATGACCTGGCCGCGCGCCTGTCGCACGACCTGCGACCGGTGCAGCCCGGCACGGCGCCGGCCGAGTTGCAGCCCTGGCTGGACACCGTCAACGGATTGCTGGCGCGCGTGGGCGACCTGGTCGACAGCGAACGCGCGTTTGCCGCCAACACCGCCCACGAGCTGCGCACCCCGCTGGCCGCCGCCAGGGCCCAGGCCGAGCGGCTGGTGCAGGCCAGCCACGACCCGGCCGCACGCGAGGCGGCCCAGGCGCTGCTGCGCCAGCTCGACCGCCTGGCGCACCTGGCCACCCGGTTGCTGGAACTGGCGCGCGTCGAATCCGGCGTGGCGCTGCGGCGCGAACCGGTCGACCTGGTGCAGTTGGCGGTGCTGGTGGTCGACGACTTCTCGAAGGCCCAGCGCAGCGGGCGCCTGCAGCTGCGGGTGCTGGGTCTGCCCACCCCCGTTCAGGGCGACATCGACGCGCTGGGCATCGCGCTGCGCAACCTGATCGACAACGCGCTGCGGCATGGCGGCGACACCGCGCGGGTGACGGTGCGGGTGCAGGGCCAATCGATCAGCGTGGAGGACGACGGGCCCGGCGTGCCGCCGGACGAACTGCCCGTGCTGGTGCGCAAGTTCCAGCGCGGTGAGGCGGGTCGGGGGGTGGCTGGCAGCGGCCTGGGCCTGGCGCTGGTGCAGGCCATCGCGCAGCAATCGGGTGCCCGGCTGGTGCTGCAGTCGCCGGTGGCCGATGGGCACGGTTTCGGCGCCAGCCTGCAGTTCGATGCCGGTGCCGACGCTGCCGTCGACCCGAAGACCGGCCCGGCACCCCTTTGAACGAGGGGGGAGCCCGGCGGCGCGGTTCAGCTTGGATTCAGCTGCACAACGAGGATGTCGGCACGCTCCATGGCGTGCCGATCGACTGGAACCTCGCATGACCTCCGCCCCCGCCCCCTGCCGCACGAGACTGAATCGCCTGGCTGCGGCGGCCCTGGCCGCACTGGTGCTGCCCGCCGTCGGCCCGGTCGCGGCCGGCACCGTCGGCAGCCTGGCCAACTTCGATGCCATCAACGACACCGGCAAGCCGGCCTACGGCTTCGAGATCGAGTTCGAGGACGCCAGCTTCTACGCCATCAGCGTGGGCAGCGTGTTCGGCTACAACCGCGTGTTCGGCGGCGTGGCCGGCGGCGACCCGTTGGGCGTGGTGCGCTTCGGCAAGGTCAGCATCGACGACTACTACGACGACCCGGTCAACAAGACCGGGCATCGCGGGGTGCGCATCAGCTATGGCGCCAAGATCGATGCGATCACCGGCATCAGCGTGATCGACCCGCTGAAGTTCACCCCCGCCAACGACCCCGCGAGCCCGTACAGCACGCCGGGTGAAAGCTGCTGGCCGGGCGCCAACGGCAACTGGATGGCCAACCCCTGCGACCACTACGGCGTCTCCACCGCCACCCATCCGGCGGTCACGCGCTACAACTGGCTGGTGGAAACCGCGCCCGGTTCGGGTGTGCTGACCAAGCAGGTGGCCGGCATACCGGCGGTGGACTTCGTCTACACCCCGCCGCAACAGAACGCGCCGGCCAACGTGGTGGCCCGCATCGCACCGGTGGCACCGCACCCCGAGCAGCCCGAGCGCGTCGACCTGTGGGGCGACCCGTTCTGGGTCAAGGTGACCAAGACCAAGGTGGGGCGCAACATCGATCTCGGCGACCTGCTGGTCAACCAGGACGACGGCGAGGAAAACGAGATCGAGCGGGCCGAAGTCGAGACCGAGTGGAAGATCTTCCAGAAGCGGCCGCTCATCCGCGACGATATCAACGACGTCCTGGAGAGCCCGGAAGTCGAGATCAACGAGGGCGACAAGGCGGTGATGCGGCGCTACGAGTTCTTCCGCTACACCGGGCCGCTGAACGTCGACGGCAGTGGCGAGGTCGACTGCAACGACTTCTGCGAACAAGACCCGCTCGGGCTCGACGCTGCGGGCGACCATGCAGGCATCAGCTTCGTGGGCAACTATGTCGGCCAGCAGATGGCCGGCTTCAACGTCGACCAGGCCGGCGTGGTGCCCGAGCCGCAGACCTGGGCCCTGATGCTGGCCGGTCTGGCGCTGGTGGGCCGTGTGGCGCGCCGCCGGCGCTGAGCCGCAGCGCCACCGGGGCTCAACCGCCCTGGTTGCGCATCCAGTCGGCCGTGCCGAAGAAGCTCTCGGCCAGCCGCTGGGCCAGCGTGGGGTCGACCTGCCGCTCGGCCATCGCACTCATCATGCAGGCCAGCCACTGGTCGCGCTCGGCCAGGCCGATGGCGTACGGCAGGTGGCGCGCACGCAGCCGCGGATGGCCGAAACGCTCGACGTAGAGGTTGGGCCCGCCCAGACAGCCGCACAGGAACCAGTGCAGCTTGTCGCGTGAGCCGTCCAGGCGCTCGGGGTGCAGGCGGCGGATGCCGGCGTAGGCCGGCTCCAGATCCATCAGGTCGTAGAAGCGGTCGACCAGCGCACGCACGGCGGGCTCACCGCCCAGTTGCTCGAAGGGCGTTGCGGGCGTGGTCGGCGTGGGGGTGGAATCGGCAGCGGAATCGGCATTCATGGTGCACCAGTGTGCCAGCGTGGCGGCCCCTGGGCGCCGCGCCGCGCGGCCACCCTGGCAAATATGCGGATTGACTGATGTTGCGTCAACCCCTACCGTGCACGCTCGACCGGCGTTCTTGCCGGCAGGAGATGACGATGAATCCGAAGCAGATGATCATGGCCGCCGTGCTGGCGGCCGCCAGCCTGGGCGCCCTGGCGCAGGACAAGGTGGTCTACCACGTCAACGACGCCAAGGCCACGGCGCTGGCCACGCTGCGCAACATCCGCAACCACCTCGACACCGATCCCACGGCGCAGATCACGCTGGTGACGCATGCCGACGGGGTGGACTTCCTGATGGAAGGCGCGATGGACCGCAACGGCTCGCCCTATGCGGCCACGGTGGCGGCGCTGGTCAATCGGGGCGTGAAGTTTGAGGTCTGCGAGATCACGCTGAAGAACCGCAACCTGAAGAAAGAGCAGTTCATCCAGGAGGCCAATTTCACGCCCTCGGGCGTGGTGCGGCTGACCAAGCTGCAACTGCAGGGCTTCGCCTACATCAAGCCGTGAGCGGCCCCTGACCGGGATGCCTCAGGGCGGCAGCAGCCGGGCAGCCACCGCGCCCAGCGCCACCGCCGCCGGGCTGCCAGGCAGCGATTCCATCAGCAGCTGGCGGCGCTGCACCGATTCACGCACCGCCTCGTCGGCCGGCACCTCGCCGGCCAGCGCCAGCTTCAGCGGCTCGGCCAGCCCGGGATTGACGAAGCGGTCGACCACCTGCTGCAGCTGCGCATGCACCGCCCGGCCCTCGGCGGGGCGCCGGGTCTGGTTGACCAGCAGGCGCATGGGGCGCGGCACCTGGGTGGTGGCCAGCACCTTCACGGTGGCATAGGCATCGGTCAGCGAGGTGGGCTCGGGCGTGGCCACGATCAACACCTCGTCGGCCAGCGAGATGGTGAACAGCACCACGTCGGAGATGCCCGCGCCGGTGTCGAGCAGCACCTGGTCGAAGCGCGGGCGCACCTGGGCGATCACGTCGAGCAGCTTGTCGCGCACCTCGGGTGTCATGCGCGAATACTCCACCAGGCCCGATCCGGCCAGCAGCACCGAGAAGCCGCCGGGCGACGGCTGCAGCGCGTCGTCGAGCAGGGCGCGGCCGGTGAACACGTCGTGCAGCGTCACCCGGGCGGACAGGTTGAGCAGCACGTCGAGGTTGGCCAGGCCCAGGTCGGCATCGAGCACCAGCACGCGCTGGCCGGCGCGGGCCAGCGCGGCGGCCAGGTTGGCGGCCACGAAGGTCTTGCCGACGCCACCCTTGCCGCTGGTGATCGCCGTGATGCGCGCGCGGTTTGGTCCGCGAGAGCCGGCAGCGGGGGTTGCTGGATCGCTCATTCAAGTTCCTGGATCGATGGGGTGCCCTCGGGCACAGGCGGCCTGGCCCCCTTGCCCGACCCTCTGGGAGAGCGGCCGACCCGGGCCGGCGGCGCAGCACCGAGCAGCATGTCGCGCTCCTGCGCGCTGACGGCGGGCGCGGCCGAGTGCTCGAGGCAGACGCGGTCGCGCCCTTCGGCCTTGGCGCGGTAGAGCTGCAGGTCGGCGCGCTGCAGCCAGATGCCGGGGGTGGAGCGCACCCACTGCGGCGCGAAGGCGCCGCCCACGCTGACGGTGACCGACAGCGGCGTGCCGTCGTCCAGGGCCACGATGCTGCGCGCCACGCGCTGGCGCACGCGGGCCGCCACCTGCGGCCCGAAGGCTGGCGGGCAGTTGGGCAGCAGCACCGCGTATTCTTCGCCGCCGATGCGCGCCACCAGGTCCATCGGCCGCACGCTGTCGGTCAGGGCCTGGCCCACGCACTGGATCACACGATCGCCGGCCGCATGGCCATGCCCGTCGTTGATGCGCTTGAAGTGATCGATGTCGACCATCAGCAGCAGCGCCGATTCCCCCGAGCGGGCGACCCGGTCGACCTCGCGGGCGAGTGACAGTTCGACGTTGCGGCGGTTCGACAGCCCCGTGAGCGCATCGCGGCTGGACAGGTCGACCAGCTGGTCGATCAGCGCGTGCAGGTAGTCCGGCGATCCGGGCACCCCTGCGGGCTCGCTGCGGCCGGCGTGGCGCAGCAACGCCAGGGCGGTGTCCAAGCGCGATGCGGTGCTGGTGGGCTCGGCGGAGGGTGCGGGCACGGAATCCACAGACAGCGTGGCGGGTGGGCTCATGGGTGGGGCAACGGTCAGTCTAGCAGTGCCCCCCTGGGCGACAGGGGCGGGATCTGCACCCATACGACCCTGCATTTCAGCCCTTGACGGCCGGGCCGACCGGCCAGACTGCCAGCCAGGATGGCGATCGCCCGTCCGCACCCCGCTTGCCGCATTGCCTGCCGTAACGCCTGCATCAACCGCCGCCGTCAACACCCCCTCAACCACCGCCCAGCGCGTGCGCCCCGCCATGACCGAGCTCGTGTCCACCGTTTCCTCCGCACGCCCAGCCCCGGTGGCCGGGCCGGCCGTCGACCAGGAGTTCGCCTTCTCGGCGGCCGACTTCGACCGCGTGCGCGAACTGATCTACCAGCGCGCGGGCATCAGCCTGCATGCGGGCAAGCAGGCGATGGTCTACAGCCGCCTGTCGCGCCGCCTGCGCGAGACCAGCCACCGCTCGTTCGCGGCCTACCTGCAATGGCTGCAGGCCAACACCGGCGCCTCGGGCGAGGCCGAGTGGCAGGAGTTCGTCAACTGCCTGACGACCAACCTGACCTCGTTCTTCCGCGAGGACCACCATTTCCACGCGCTGGCCGACGACCTGAAGGCGCGCGCCGGCCGCAGCCTGCGCATCTGGTGCAGCGCGGCGTCCACCGGCGAGGAGCCCTACTCGATCGCGATGACGGTGGTCGAGACGCTGGGCAACAGCGCGCCGGTGCGCATCGTCGCCAGCGACATCGACACCAAGGTGCTGGCCACCGCCCAGCGCGGCGTCTACGACGTCGATTCACGCGGCCTGTCGCCCGAACGGCTGCAACGGCATTTTCAGCGCGGCAAGGGCGCCAACGCCGGCTTCATGCGCGTCAAGCCCGAGCTGGCCAAGATGGTCGAGTTCCGACCGTTCAACCTGATGACCCGCAACTGGACCAGCGGCGGGCAGCTGGGCGAGGCCTTCGACCTGATCTTCTGCCGCAACGTGATGATCTACTTCGACAACCCCACGCAGCGCCAGGTGCTGCAGCAGATGCACGCCGTGCTCAAGCCCCAGGGCCTGCTGTACGTGGGGCACTCGGAGAACTTCACCGACGCGCGGGACCTGTTCCAGCTGCGTGGCAAGACCATCTACCAGCGGGTGTGAGACCCGGCTCGAGCCTGAAGTTCGGCACCAGACTGCCGATAAGACACCGAGCAAGGACCTTCCGCCGATGATGCCCTCCCCTTCCCTGTCCCGAGCGCCACTCGCCAACCCGGCCGCGACCGCCATCGGTGCGTCCGCGCTGGGGGGCTCGGCCCGGCTCGCACGACTGAAGGCCGCGCCGCGCAAGCCTGGCGAGGCCTCGTTCTTCTACTGGGACGCGCACTTCCGCAACGACGCCGTCAAGGTGCTGCCCGGCGAGTACTTCGTCTTCGACGAGGACATGCTGATCACCACCACGCTGGGCTCGTGCATCGCCGCCTGCATCTGGGACCGCGAGCGCCGCATCGGCGGCATGAACCACTTCATGCTGCCCGAGGGCTCGGGCGACTCGGGCCGCTACGGCAGCTACGCGATGGAACTGCTGATCAACGAGCTGATGAAGAAGGGCGCCACCCGCATGACGCTGGAGGCCAAGATCTTCGGCGGCGGTGCAGTGATCGGCGGCATGAGCAGCATCAACGTGGGCGAGCGCAACACCCAGTTCGTGATCGACTACCTGCAGACCGAGCGCATCCCCATCGTCAGCCGCGACGTGCTGGAGATCTACCCGCGCAAGGTGTGCTTCCTGCCGGCCAGCGGCAAGGCGATGGTCAAGCGCCTGGCGCCCACCCATGCCGATGCCTTCGTGGCACAAGACCGCGTGGCCGCGCAGAAGGCCGTGCCAGCAACCACCGGCGGTGGTTCGGTCGACCTGTTCTGATCCGACAAGAGCGCAAGCAACATGGCCAAGACGCGAGTGGTGGTGGTGGACGATTCGGCGCTGGTGCGCGGCCTGCTGGCCGAGATCATCAACCGCCAGAGCGACATGGAATGCGTGGGTGCGGCCGCCGATCCGCTGGTGGCGCGCG
>JAURXG010000647.1 GCA_030654555.1 Aquabacterium sp. | reverse complement strand
TCGTAGAAGCTCATTCAAACGCCGCCGATCAGACACAGGTATCGCGACCCAGCGGCATAGCTGACCAAGCTCATCGCGGGGATGGGCGAGAAGCCGATCACGCGGTCAGGCCCGTGCTTCTTGATCGTGTGGACGTTGGCTGCGGCGACGATCTCGTTGACCTCGTCCCAGGTCGAGCGCACGAAGCCGCCGAGGCCGCGCACCTGCTGGTAGTCGCGCCGCTTCGCGTCGTTCCCGACGATGCTGGCCCACGCATCGACCGGGTCGTGCGCCAGGCGCGCTTCGCGCCAGGACTTGAGCAGGCGGCCGCGCACCAGCGGGTACTTGACCCGGTTCGCGCTGTACAGGTACCAGCTGTAGCTCGCACCGCGTGCGCAGCCGCGCGGCTCGTGGTTGGGCATGTCCCAGCGGGTGCGCGGGTAGTCGGTCTGCTGCGTCTCCCAGGTGACGATGCCGCCCTTCACGTAGATCTTCCACGAGCAGCTGCCCGTGCAGTTCACGCCGTGCGTGCTGCGCACGATCTTGTCGTGGGCCCAGCGGTTGCGGTAGGCGTCTTCCCAGGTCCGGTCTTCACCGGTGGTGACGCCGTGGTCGCCCGAGAAGGCCTCGCGGGGCTGCGAGAAGTAGTTGAGGCGATCGAGAAAATGGCTCATGTGAAAGCTCCGGGAAATTCGTGATGCGAGGGGCGCTTCAAGGGTTCTTCACGTACGCGTTCGGGCGCAGGTAGAACCACCAGTTGAGGACCAGGCACAGCGCATAGAACACGGCGAATCCGTACATCGCGAACTGCGGTGTGCCGGCCTTGATCTGCTGGCCGATCACCACCGGCGCGATGAATGCACCGTAGGCGGCGACAGCCGAGGTCCAGCCGAGCACCGGGCCGGCCTGCGTGCGATCGAAGATGACGCCGATGGTGCGAAAGGTCGATCCGTTGCCGATCCCGCTGGCGGTGAACAGCACGATGAACAGGCCGAGGAAGGCCGGGAAATACTGTTCGGGCGTGGCCGACCCGTAGGCCTGCATCATCACGTAGCCGACGGAGGCGGAGGCCAGCACCATCACCGCCGAGATGATCTGCGTGACGATCGAGCCGCCGACCTTGTCGGAGATCCAGCCGCCGACCGGGCGCACCGCAGCGCCGACGAACGGGCCGATCCAGGCGTAGGTCAGTGCCGACGGGGCGTTCGGGTTCTTCAACGCGTGCTGCATGACGCCGGAGGCGTCAGCCACATGCTGGAAACCGAAGATCACCGTGATGGCCAGCGGCAGCACCATCGAGAAGCCGATGAACGAGCCGAAGGTGACGATGTACAGCGCCGTCAGCGACCAGGTGTGCTTGTTGCCGAAGATGGCGAACTGCTTGGCGACGTTTTCCTTCATCGCACCGAACGCGGCGACCCGCATCATCAGCAGCGCCAGGGCGATGTCCAGCGGAATGGCCACCCACATGTTGAGGATGCCCAGCCCGGTCGGCGCCGGCAGGTACAGGTACAGCATGAAGATGGCCGGCACGAACGCCAGCGTGTACAGGTAGGTGACCTTCGCAAAAGCCGTGATCGGGCTGCCCGTGTCGGGGGAGACCGTCTTCAGGTTGTTCATGCCGAACCAGCACAGCGCACCCAGCGGCACGAGCGACAGCACCCAGGCGAAGCCGGCGTTCTGGATCCAGGTCGGCGTCCCGGCAGGGATCTTGCCGAAGATCCAGCCGCTGTCCTTCACCAGCGTCATCGGTTCACCGCCGAACGCGCCGAACAGGCCCATCGTCATCACCAGCGGGATGACAATCTGCATCGTCGTCACACCGAAGTTGCCGAGGCCCGCGTTGAGACCCAGCGCGGTTCCCTGAAGTCGCTTCGGGAAGAAGGTGCTGATGTTCGACATCGAGCTGGCGAAGTTGCCGCCGCCCACGCCCGACCACAGCGCCATCAGCTGGAACGCCCACAGCGGCCAATCCTTGTGCTGCAGCGCGATGCCGGTGCCGATGGCCGGCGCCAGCAGCATCGTGGTGGTGAGGAAGATGGTGTTTCGCCCCCCCGCCAGACGGACCAGGAATGACGCCGGGATGCGCATCGTGGCCCCCGCGATGCCGGCAATGGCCGTGAGCGTGAAGAGCTC
>JAURXG010000633.1 GCA_030654555.1 Aquabacterium sp. | reverse complement strand
TCGTAGTCCAGCCCGCTCATCAGCACGCGCGCGCCGCCGCCCACCTGGCCCAGCACGTTCTGCGCCGGCACCTCGACGTCGTGGAACACCAGCTCGCCGGTGTGGCTGCCGCGCATGCCCAGCTTGTCGAGCTTCTGCGCGCAGGAGAAGCCCTTCATGCCCTTCTCGATGATGAAGGCGGTGACACCGCGCGCGCCCAGCTCGGGCTCGGTCTTGCCATAGACCACCAGGGTGTCGGCGTCGGGGCCGTTGGTGATCCACATCTTGCTGCCGTTGAGCAGGTAGTAGCCGCCCTTGTCCTCGGCCTTGAGCTTCATGCTGATCACGTCGCTGCCGGCGCCGGGCTCGCTCATCGCCAGCGCACCCACATGCTCGCCGCTGATCAGCTTGGGCAGGTACTTGGCGCGCTGCGCCTCGGTGCCGTTGCGCTTGATCTGGTTGACGCACAGGTTGCTGTGCGCGCCGTAGCTCAGGCCCACCGACGCGCTGGCGCGGCTGATCTCCTCCATCGCCACCATGTGCGCCAGGTAGCCCATGTTGGCGCCGCCGTACTGCTCGGGCACGGTGATGCCCAGCACGCCCAGCTCGCCCATCTTGCGCCACAGGTCCATCGGGAACTGGTCGCTGCGGTCGATCTCGGCCGCACGCGGCGCGATCTCGGCGGCGGCAAAGGCCTGCACCGCGTCGCGCAAGGCGTCGATGTCTTCACCGAGCTGGAAGTCGAGTCCGGGGAGTTGGCTCATGGGGGTCTCCTGGTGGGTGTCGGGTGCGCGGGGATGTGCGGCGTCAATGGCGAACGTCGGCGCGGCCGGTGATGCACATCAGCGTGGCGCTCAGCGTGGCCACGCGCTGCGGCCGGCCGTCGGCGCCATCCTGCCACGCCAGGCCGTCGGCCACGGTGATGGTTCGCCCGGCCTTGGTGACCCGGCCCTCGCAGTGCAGCAGCGGGCCGCGCGCGGGCGCCAGCAGGTTGATCTTGAACTCGACGGTCAGCACGCCCGCGTCGGCGGGCATCAGCGTGGACGCGGCATAACCGCAGGCGGTGTCGAGCACCGCCGCCAGCATGCCGGCGTGCACGAAGCCGTGCTGCTGGCTGATGTGCGCGGCGTGCGGCAGCGTGATCAGCACGCGACCGGGCGCCACCGTCACCAGCTGCGCCCCCAGCGTGGCCATCGCGCCCTGCAAGGCGAACGACTCGCGCACACGCTGGGCGAAGTCGGCATCGGGCGGCGGTGGCAGCGGCGCAAAGGCCAGGTCCGGAAGATCCGTCATGGGCAGCTCACTTGACGTTTACGTAAACGTCAATGATAACCAGACCGCGGCCCATTCAGCCAGCCTGCCGGTCGGCGGGCGGCGCTTCAGGGCCGCATCATCGCCGCGTCAGGGCTTGGGGCGCCGTTGCTGGGCAGTGGCCAGCAGCTGATGGCAGCGGGCCTCGTGCAGCGCCAGCTCGTCGAGCGTGATCCGGATGTCCTCCAGCTGCTGCTCGAGCTGCTGGCGGTGCGCCGCCAGCACGCCGAGAAAGGCCTCCAGCTGCGGCGCCATGTCGCTCTCGGTGTCGTACATCGTCACCAGCTGCTTGATCTCCTGCAGCGAGAAGCCCAGCCGTTTGCCGCGCAGCGTGAGCTTGAGCCGGGTGCGATCGCGGCCGCTGTAGACACGGTTGCGGCCGGCACGGGTGGGCGCCAGCAGGCCCAGGTCTTCGTAGAAGCGGATGGCCCGCGGCGTGACATCGAACTCGTGCGCCAGCTCGGTGATGGTGAAGGTCTTGCCGGGGCGGGCGGAGGCGGTCATGTCTGGGGGCGGCGTGCGCAGCGCGGGCCGGGATCGGCGATCGACGTGCACGTCAATGTAGCCCAAGCCCTGGCGGCGGCGATGTGCCGGCACCGTGGCGACAACCGGTGGCGCCGGATGCAAAAACGGTGGTGGGCCGTTGCCAGCCCACCACCGCTCTTCCATCCCTGGCTTGCTGACCGCCCCGGGGGGCGCCGCGCCTGTTTCCTCCCTGCGTTGCCTGACGACAGCAGTTGTTTCGAGTTTGCCCGGCCAGCGGCATCGACCACCCCCCCCTTAGGTGGGAATGCAGGGGGAGACCCCCTCAATCCAGGGCCGGCAGCACCTCGGTGCGCAGCGCGCCGCGGTGGCGCTCGAAATCCGGCAGCACCGAGCGCACCACCTCCCAGAAGGCAGAGCTGTGGTTCATCTCGCGCAGGTGCGCCAGCTCGTGGGTGACGACGTAGTCGATCACCGGCAGCGCAAAGTGGATCAGCCGCCAGTTCAGCCGCACCGAGCCGTCGGCGCTGGCGCTGCCCCAGCGGGTGGCGGCCGAGCTGAGCGACAGCCGCTTGACGCGCACGCCGAGCTGCGGTGCGAAGTGCTGGCAGCGCTCCTCGAACACGCGCCGGGCCTGGCGCTGCAGCCAGCTCTGCACCGCTTCGCGGATCTGCTCCTGCGTGGCGGTCTGCGGCAGGCCCAGGTGCAGCGTGAGCCGCGGCACGCCGGGCAGCGCCATCGCCTCGCTGTTGAGCTGGGCGCCAGTGACCCGCGCATCGAGCAGCACGATCACTGTCTCGCCCAGGAAGGGCAGCGAGGTGCCGTCCTGCCACACCACCTTGGCCGCCTGCAATCGCTGGGCGCGCTCGTGCTGCTCGTGCAGCTTGCGCAGGATCCACGCGGCCTTGGCCTGCAGCGCCTGCTCGACCTCGGCCACCGCCACCCAGCGCGGCGCGCTGACGCTGAGGCCTTCGACGCCGACCACGAAGCCGATGCTGCTGCGGCGCGCGCGGCGGAATTCATAGCCCACCAGGTGGCCGGCCAGCGC
>JAURXG010000632.1 GCA_030654555.1 Aquabacterium sp. | reverse complement strand
CCGGTACGCGTATCGATTTCGACCTTGTCGCCCTGGGCAACGAAGATCGGCACGCCGATTTCGAACCCGGTTGCCAGCTTGGCGGGCTTGAGGACCTTGCCCGATGTGTCGCCCTTGACGGCCGGCTCGGTCCAGGTGACTTCGCGCACCAGCGAGGTGGGCAGCTCGACCGAGATGGCCTTGCCGTCGTAGAACACCACTTCGACCGGCATCGCGTCTTCGAGGTAGTTCACCGCGTCGCCCATGTTCTCGGCCTCGACCTCGAACTGGTTGTAGTCGGCGTCCATGAACACGTACATCGGGTCGGCGAAGTAGGTGTAGGTGCACTCCTTCTTGTCCAGCACGATCTGTTCCATCTTGTCGTCGGCCTTGAAGACGGTCTCGGTCGCCTGGTTGTTCAGCAGGCTCTTGAGCTTCATGCGCACGGTGGCTGAATTGCGGCCGCCGCGGGAGTATTCGGTCTTGAGCACGACCCACGGGTCCTTGCCCTGCATGATGACGTTGCCGGCGCGGATTTCTTGAGCGATTTTCATGGGGGTTCCCGGGTGTGCACTGGCGCCGGGGCCGTGCCGCTCGGTGTGCTCTGAGCGGGCGGGCCTGTCACAAATTGATGTGTGCCGGCGAGGCGGTTTGAAGCAAAGCCCGCGATTTTAGCCGGTTTCTAGCCTGGCCTGCCTTTGACGAAGCGCAGCAACTGCGTGCACAAGTCGTCCTGCGCCCGCAACCGCGCCCGCCAGGCCTGGTGCAGCGCCCGCCAGGCGGCCGGTTCGGGCAGCGCCGACGGCCAGGGCGCCAGCCCGTTGGCCGCATGGAAGCACTGGCGCACCGCGCCCACCAGCGCCGGCGGGCTGCCGGCCAGGTAGCGGTCGAGAAAAGCCTCCAGCTTCAGTGCGTGGGCGCCGTCGTCCTGCGGGTAGATCTGCCAGAGAAACGGCGCGGTGGCACACAGCTGCGCCCGCACGAACGAGTCCTCGCCGCGCACCAGGTTCAGGTCGGTGGCGGCCAGCATCCGGTCGAACTCGGGCTGGCTGACGTGGGGCAGGGCGGCGAGGCGCAGGCCTGCCGGCAGCGGCTCGGCCTGCAGCCGATCGCACAGGCCACCGGGCGGCAGCAGCAGCGTGGTGGGGGGGCCGGCCAGCGCCTGCAGCAGGCCAGGCAAGGGCAGGCTGGCGTAGCCGAACAGCAGCACCAGGCGGTCTGACTCACGCCATCCTTCGGCCCAGGGCTGCGCGCGCAGCCACCCGCGCGCGCCGGCGGGGTCGTCGCCCACTGCGGCGCCGTCCTGCAGCAGCCCGCCGGTGGCCGGCGTGAAGCCGGGGTAGAAGAACCACTTGTCCAGCCCCGCGCCCGGCCCGGCGAACTGCGGCGAGCGCAGGCCGTGCGAGCGCTCGGCATAGGGCTCGGCGCTGAGGTACTCGAGGTTGATCCACACCGGTGGCGGCGTGGCGGCGGCCATGCGGGCGACGAAGCCGGGCGGCGGCGTGCAGCCGAAGGCCTCGACCACCACATCGCCGGGCGGCAGGTCGGGCGGCTGATCGCCCCAGGGCTGCACCGTCACGCCCGGTGCGCCTTGGGGGGCCATCCAGGCCAGCGCACTGGCGTCGTCGATCCACAGTCGCACCGCGTGGCCGCGCGCGCCCAGTTCGGCGGCCAGGCGCCAGCACACGCCCACGTCGCCGAAGTTGTCGATCACCCGGCAGAACAGATCCCATCGCCATGCCCGCATGGCCCGGATTATTGGGGCGGCAGAATCGGGCCTTGCCCCCCGATGCCGCCTGATGCCTTCCATCGAAGACCCGTCCACCGCCGAAGCACCCGCACTGCCCGCTGCCGAGCCGGTGGTGGCCGCGCCCGACCGCGAGCGCCTGCTGGCCGAGGTGGCCGCGCTGCCGGCGCTGCCCGGCGTCTACCGCTACTTCGACGCGCAGGGCAACGTGCTGTACGTCGGCAAGGCGCGCAGCCTGAAGAAGCGCGTGGCCAGCTACTTCCAGAAGGACCACGGCGGCACCCGCATCGGCCACATGATCAGCCGCATCGCCCGGCTGGAAACCACCGTGGTGCGCACCGAGGCCGAGGCGCTGCTGCTCGAGAACAACCTGATCAAGACGCTGAACCCCAAGTTCAACATCCTGTTCCGCGACGACAAGAGCTACCCCTACCTGAAGCTGCAGCGCCACCCGTTCCCGCGCATCGCCTACTACCGCGGTGCCATCGACCGCAAGCACACCTATTTCGGCCCCTACCCCGGCGCCTGGGCGGTGAAGGAGACCATCCTGCTGCTGCAGAAGGCCTTCAAGCTGCGCACCTGCGAGGACACGGTCTATGCCAACCGCTCGCGGCCCTGCCTGCTCTACCAGATCCGCCGTTGCTCGGGCCCTTGTGTGGGCCTGATCTCGCCGGCCGACTACGC
>JAURXG010000589.1 GCA_030654555.1 Aquabacterium sp. | reverse complement strand
GCGTCAAGGTCTACACCGGCGCCAGGGTCGAGGCCATCGAGCGCGGCAACGGCGCCGAGCCGGGCCTGCTGGGCAAGATCGCGCAGGCGGTGGGCATCGGCTCCCCTGCCGTGCCCGACGGCCAGATGCGGGTGCGCCTGTCCACCGGCCAGCGCCTGGAGGCCGACCTGGTGATCAGCGCCACCGGCGTGCGGCCCAACATCGGCTTCCTCGAGACCTCGGGCATCCGCTGCCTGGTCGGCGTGCTGACCGACGAGCACCTGCAGACCAACGTGCCCGGCATCTATGCCGCCGGCGACTGCGCCGAGGCCTTCGACAAGGTCAGCGGCCAGACCATCGTCAGCGCCATCCAGCCCAATGCCGCCGAGCAGGCGCGCGTGGCCGCGCTCAACATGGCGGGCAAGACCACCGCGCTCAAGGGCGTCACCCAGATCAACGTGCTCGACACGCTGGGCATGATCTCGGCGAGCTTCGGCAACTGGCAGGGCGTGCCCGGCGGCGAGCAGGTGGAACTGGCCGACCGCGCCGCCGGCAAGCTGTTGAGCCTGCAGTTCAGCGGCGACAAGCTGGTGGGCTGCAACGCCATCGGCTGGACCGAGCATGTGGGCGTGATGCGCGGCCTGGTCGAGGGCGAGGTGCGCCTGAGCCCCGAGTGGAAGCAGCGCCTGATGCAGGACCCCACGCTGCTGGTGGAGGCTTACCTGGCCAACGCGCAGGGCCAGCAGGCCATGGCGCACGTGCGGTGAAGGTGCTTCGGGTAGCCTCGCGCCAGCCATGAACATCACTTTCAAGCTCTACGCCAGCCTCACCGAGTACCTGCCGGCCGAGGCGCGGCGCGCCAACCGCGTCGAACTCGACATCCCGCCCGAAGCCACCATCGCCCAGATCGTCGAGCCCTACGGCATGCCGCCCAAGCTGGTGCACCTGGTGCTGGTCAACGGCGTGTTCATCGCCCCCGAAGACCGCGCCACGCGCACCTTGGTCGACGGCGACGTGCTGGCCATCTGGCCGCCCATTGCCGGCGGGTGAGCCGGGGCGCTGCGATGCAGGGCCACTACGACGCCGAGTTCACCCGCCAGCAAGGCTGCACCGAGGCCGAATGGCTGGGCTGGCTGCCCGGCGCGGTGCGGGACCACACCCTGACCCTGCCGGCACCCGGCCAGGCGCGGGTGCAGATCGGTGAAGGTTCGCTGCAGCTGCACTGGCAGGTGCTCGAGCCGATCCGCATCGCGCTGATGCGCATGCCACGGCTGGCCATGCACTACCGCTTCGACGGCGTGGGCGAGGCCGAGCGGCAGACCTTCATGAAGTACTTCGACCTGTACATGCAGCGCGGCGGGGGCTGATGGGCTGTTGGTGCGGCTGCGAACGGCTCTTTGCTGCTGTTCGTGATGGTTGCAGCCCCGTCGTTCGAGGGTCAGCGCAAAACCGAGGCCACCGGGTGACCGGCTGACTCCGTGTCCCCCGCCGACGCACTTGCTGGCGCAAGCGCGCCGGCTCCTCCTCTACCTACGTCATCCGGTCACCCGGCGCCCTCGGCTACCCACCGCTGGCGCACCGACGCGGTCGTTCAAACCCGCATGTGCCTCGGTGGTGGTGGAGCGCCGGGGTGGGTTGGCCTGTTCCGCGTAGGTCAAGGAGGAGGGGCGGGCGCAGCCCGACCGAAGGCTCAGGACGCAGGCTCCAACTACACCTGCATGTTCATGATGTCGGTGTAGGCCTGCACCAGGCGGTTGCGCACGGTGAGTGCGGAGGTGAAGCCGATCTGCGACTTGTTCATCGCGATCATGGTCTGCTCCAGGCTGAACGTGGGGTTGTCAAGCTGCAGTTCCTGCTGCAGCGAACTCGCCTCGAGCTGCGC
>JAURXG010000588.1 GCA_030654555.1 Aquabacterium sp. | reverse complement strand
TCAGCGGGATGTCGTCGTCCACCAGCGTGCGGAAGACGTACAGCACCGCGGCCATCGTCACCGCCTTGGGGGCGTTGAAGTTGTCGGCTTGCTGCACGCTGGTACCGGTGAAGTCGATGGTGGCCTCGCGCCGGTCGGCGTGCACCGTGAGCTTGACGACGATCTGCGCGCCGTTGTCCATCGGCAGGGTGAAGTGGCCATCCTTCAGCGCCGTTATCACGCGGCGCACCGACTCCTCGGCGTTGTCCTGCACATGGTGCATGTAGGCCTGCACCGTGGCCGCGCCCCACTGCGCCACCATCGCGTGCAGCTCCTGCACGCCCTTCTGATTGGCGGCGATCTGGGCGCGCAGGTCGGCGATGGTCTGGTCGGGGTTGCGTGCCGGCCAGGCGCCGCCGGCCAGCAGCGCGCGCAGCTCGGCCTCGCGCAGCTGGCCGTCGCGCACCAGCAGCACGTTGTCGAGCAGCACGCCTTCTTCGTCGATGCTGCGCGAGAACGGCGGCACCGAGCCCGGCGTGATGCCGCCGATGTCGGCATGGTGGCCGCGGCTGGCCACGTAGAACTGCGGTCGCGCCGCGTCGTCCAGGTAGACGGGGGTGACCACCGTCACGTCGGGCAGGTGGGTGCCGCCGTGGTACGGGTCGTTGAGCACGTAGACGTCGCCCGGCCGCATCGCCGGGTTGCGCGCGATCACGGTCTTGATCGATTCGCTCATCGAGCCCAGGTGCACCGGCATGTGCGGCGCGTTGGCGATCAGTTCGCCCTCGGCATTGAACAGCGCGCAGGAGAAGTCGAGCCGCTCCTTGATGTTGACCGAGTGGGCGGTGTTCTGAAGCCGCAGGCCCATCTGCTCGGCGATGTTCATGAACAGGTTGTTGAACACCTCCAGCATCACCGGATCGGCCGCCGTGCCCACCGCGTGGCGCAGCGCGCGCGGGCGCACCCGCTCCAGCAGCAGGTCCCCGCCGGCGGCCACGCGCGCGGCCCAGCCCGGCTCGACCACGGTGGTGGCATTGCGTTCGGCGATCACGGCCGGGCCGATCACGCGGGCGCCTGGGGGCAGCGCCTCGCGCTGGTGCAGGCCGGCCTCGCGCCAGACCTCGGACGCGCCGTCCTCGGTGGCGCAGTGCATGCGCACCACCGACCGCGGCGCCGGCGTGCTGGCATTGCCGGCCGGTGCCGGTGTCGCATCGGCCACCACCGCCTCGGCCGCGCCGATGGCCTCGACCGACGCCGCCTCGATCACCAACGCCCGGCCCGGCATCAGGAAGGCGAAGCGCTGGCGGTAGGCCGCCTCGAAGCCCTCGCGCAGCGCCGGCAGGTCGCCCAGCGCCACCGCCAGCGCGGTGTCGGTGCCCTGGTAGCGCAGCAGCAGGCGCTGCACCAGGCGGATGCGTGCGGCGGGCACGCCTTGCGCGGCCACCTCGGCCAGCGCGGCCTCGGCCAGCGTGGCCAGCCGGGTGAGCGCGGCCTGCAGGCCGGCCGGGTCGAGCGGCAGCTCGATGGAGGCCTCGCGCATCGCGATCTGGTCGGCCAGGCCCATGCCGTAGGCCGACAGCACGCCCGCCAGCGGGTGGATCAGCACGCGGGTCATGCCCAGCGCGTCGGCCACCGCGCAGGCATGCTGGCCACCGGCGCCGCCGAAGCACTGCAGCGTGTAGCCGGTGACGTCGTAACCACGCGCCACCGAGATGCGCTTGATCGCGTTGGCCATGCTGGCCACCGCGATCTGCAGCGCGCCGGCGGCCACGCTCTCGGCCGTGGCCGGCCGGCCGGTGGCCAGGGCCACGCGCGCGGCCAGTTCATCGAAGCGCTGGCGCACCACGGCGCCGTCCAGCGGCTGGTCACCGCTGGCGCCGAACACTGCCGGAAAATGCGCCGGCTGGATGCGGCCCAGCATCACGTTGGCATCGGTCACTGCCAGCGGGCCGCCGCGCCGGTAGGCCGCCGGCCCGGGGTTGGCGCCGGCCGATTCGGGCCCCACGCGCAAGCGCGCACCATCGAACGTGATGATCGAGCCGCCACCCGCGGCGACGGTGTGGATGCTCATCATCGGCGCGCGCATGCGCACGCCCGCCACCTGGGTGTCGAAGGCGCGCTCGAACTCGCCGGCATAGTGCGACACATCGGTGGAGGTGCCGCCCATGTCGAAGCCGATGACCTTGGCGCAATCGGCCGCCTGCGCGGTGCGCACCATGCCGACGATGCCGCCGGCCGGGCCTGAGAGGATGGCATCCTTGCCCTGGAAGCGGTGCGCCTCGGTCAGCCCGCCGCTGCTCTGCATGAAGTACAACGGCACGCCCGGCATCTGGCCGGCCACGCGGTCGACATAGCGGCCCAGGATGGGCGACAGGTAGGCATCGACCACGGTGGTGTCGCCGCGCGGCACCAGCTTGATCATCGGGCTGACCTGGTGCGACACGCTGACCTGCGTGAAGCCGATGGCGCGCGCGATCGCCGCGGCTGCCGCCTCGTGCGCCGGGCAACGCCAGCCGTGCATGAAGACGATGGCGCAGGCGCGGATGCCGGCGTCGAACGCCGGTTGAAGATCGCGCCGCAGCGCCGCCGCGTCCAGTGGCTGAAGCACCGCGCCCTGCGCATCCACCCGCTCGTCGGCCTCGACCACCTGCTCGTACAGCAGTTCGGGCAGCACGATGTGGCGGTCGAACAGGCGTGGGCGGTTCTGGTAGGCGATGCGCAGCGCGTCGCGGAAGCCCCGCGTGATCACCAGCACCGTGCGGTCGCCCTTGCGTTCGAGCAGCGCGTTGGTGGCCACCGTGGTGCCCATCTTCACGCACTCGACCCAGGCGGGCGTGATGGCCTCGCCGGCCGCCAGGCCCAGCAGCCGGCGGATGCCCTCGACCGCCGCATCGGCGTAGGCCTCGGGGTTCTCGCTGAGCAGCTTGGCGGTGGCCAGCGTGCCGTCGGGGCGGCGCGCGACGATGTCGGTGAAGGTGCCGCCGCGGTCGATCCAGAACTGCCAACGGGGAGTGGACGTGAGGGCCATGGGCTGCACCGCTTGCTGCGAACAAGGCCGCAGTATCCCTTCAGCCCGGCGCTGCGTGCGCGGCCGGTCGAGGCAGCGCGATAGGACGATATGCTGCAGGATCTGCCGACCCACCCCTCGTCCCGATCGACCTCGGGATGACCTCAGGAGAACCCCGGATGCCGACCCGTCGTCAACTCGTCTCGATCGCGCTGGGCGCGCTGGCCGCCTTCAGCCTGGCCCCCAGCGCGCTGGCCCAGACCAAGTGGGACCTGCCCGCGGCCTACCCGGCCAGCAACTTCCACAGCGAGAACCTGGCGCAGTTCGCCGCCGATGTCGACAAGGCCACCGGCGGCAAGCTCAAGATCACGGTGCATGCCAACGCCTCGCTGTTCAAGGCGCCCGAGATCAAGCGGGCGGTGCAGGGCGGCCAGGCGCAGATCGGCGAGATCCTGCTGGCCAACTTCAGCAACGAGTGGCCGATCTACGCGGCCGACGGCCTGCCCTTCCTGGCCGACAGCTACGACGAGGCGGCCAAGCTCTACAAGGTGCAGCGCCCGCTGCTCGAGAAGAAGCTGGGCGAGCAGGGCATGCTGCTGCTGTACGCCGTGGCCTGGCCGCCGCAGGGCATCTATGCCAAGAAGCCGATCAACAGCGCGGCCGACCTGAAGGGCGTGAAGTGGCGCGCCTACAGCCCCAGCACCGCCCGCATCGCCGAGCTGGTGGGTGCGCAGCCGGTCACCGTGCAGGCCGCCGAGCTGAGCCAGGCGATGGCCACCGGCGTGGTCGAGAGCTACATGTCCAGCGGCTCGACCGGCTACGACACCAAGACCTACGAGCACCTGAAGTTCTACGTCGACACCCAGGCCTGGCTGCCCAAGAACGCGGTGATCGTCAACAAGGCCGCCTTCGACGCGCTGGACGCCCCCACCAAGGCCGCGCTGCAGAAGGCCGGTGCCGACGCCGAGACCCGCGGCTGGGCCACCAGCCGGGCCAAGAACACCGAGTACCTCGACCTGCTGAAGAAGAACGGCATGACCATCGTCACGCCCACGCCGCAGCTCAAGGCCGACATGAAGAAGGTCGGCGAGGCCATGCAGAAGGAGTGGCTGGACAAGGCCGGTGCCGACGGCAAGGCCATGCTGGACGCGTTCAGCAAGTGACCCCCCCGAAGCGCCTGCGGCGCCTCCCCCCCAGGGGGGCCGAGCCCGGACACCAGAGGTCCGGGGGACCTCTGGTGCCTGGCGAGGAGCCGGGCCGCCGGGCCCGGCGCGGCCTGCAAGGCACGCCCGTGGCCCGGCAGAGCCGGTTCCACGGCGTCCACTCGGTCGAGACGCCGCGATGAGGCGTTGGTTGGACGCCCTGTTCGACGGCTGCGCCGCGCTGGCGGCGCTGTGCATGTTGGCGCTGCTGGTGATGGTGATGCTGGGCATCGTCAGCCGGCTGCTGCACTTCCATGTGCCCGGCACCGATGCCTACGCCGGCTACCTGATGGCCGCGGCCGGCTTCCTGGCGCTGGCGCACACGCTCAAGCGCGGTGAACACATCCGCGTCACGCTGCTGCTCAGTGCGCTGAAAGGCCGCGCCAAGCGCGCGCTGGAGCTGTGGGCGCTGGGCGCGGCGTCGGCGCTGGCCGGCTTGCTGGCGCTCTACAGCGTGCGGTTGGCCTGGCAATCGCATGCCTTCAACGACATCTCCACCGGCAACGACGCCACGCCGCTGTGGCTGCCGCAGCTGGCGATGGCCGCCGGCACCTTGGTGCTGCTGGTGGCCTTTGTCGACGAGTGGCTGCTGGAATGGCGCGGCCAGCGCCAGCAGGTCAGCAGCGACGACATGCTGCACAACGAATGAGCCGCGCATGAACGATCTGCTGATCACCGCACTGCTCATCGCAGCCC
>JAURXG010000584.1 GCA_030654555.1 Aquabacterium sp. | reverse complement strand
CGGCCGATCCTGCTGACCGCCGTGGCCTGGAACCTGTCGTGGTTCGTGCTGCAGGCCGCCTACGTGCCCTACGCGATGCGCAGCCTGGGCCTGGGCGCCGGTGGCGTGGGATTCACGCTGGCGGCTTATGGCGCGGGCATGGTGCTGGGCGCGCTGGCGGCGCCGCGGCTGCTGGCCGCGCTGCCCTTCGGCCGCGTGGTGGTGGTCGGGCCGGCGGTGTCGGTGGTGGCGATGGCGACGATGGTGGCCACGCTGGCCTGGCCCAGCGGCGTGCTGGCCGGGGCCTCGTTCTTCCTGTTCGGCGCCGGGCCGATCCTGTGGACGATCAGCTCGACCACGCTGCGCCAGACGGTGACGCCCCAGGCCGTGCTGGGCCGCGTGTCGGCGCTGTTCCTCACCGTCAACATGGGCGCACGCCCGCTGGGCGCGGCGCTGGGCGCGCTGGTCGGCGACACCTGGGGTGCTGCGGCCTGCCTGGTGCTGGCGCTGGCGGGCTTCGGGGTGCAGGCGGCGGTGATCTTCGCGTCGCCGGTGCGGCCGCTGCAGCGGCTGCCGGCAGCGGCTTGAGGGCCCGCCGCGGCGCCAGCGCCGGATCGAGGGGGGCGCGGGCCCCGGGCCCGCCAAGGGCTGCTAACCTGCGCGCCACCGCTATCCGGAGTCGTCCATGCCAGCCGAACTGCCCAGCACCGCGTTGCCATCCCGCGCCCTGCGCCGGTTCGACGACCTGCCCGGCCCGCCGGGCCTGCCCGTCGTCGGCAACCTGCTGCAGATCAAGCCCACGCGGCTGCACCTGCAGCTGGAACAGTG
Source organism: Aquabacterium sp. (assembly GCA_030654555.1). Lineage (GTDB taxonomy): Bacteria > Pseudomonadota > Gammaproteobacteria > Burkholderiales > Burkholderiaceae_C > Pseudaquabacterium. The sequence continues at coordinate 20,774 of JAURXG010000584.1, read as the reverse complement.
GTGCCGGGACTACGGCCCCGTCTACAAGCTGCAACTGGGGCCGCGCCAGGCGGTGGTGTTCGGCGACCACGCGCTGGTGCAGGGCATGCTGCGCGACCGGCCCGACGGATTTCGCCGCACCGCGCGGCTGCAGGAGATCGCCGTCGAGATGAGCCTGCCGACCGGCGTGTTCAGCGCCACCGGCGACGACTGGCGGCGCCAGCGCCGCATGGTGATGCACGGCTTCGATCCCACCCATGTGCGGCGTTACTTTCCGTCGCTGCAGGTCGTGGCGCAGCGGCTGGCGCGGCGCTGGCAGCGCGCCGCGCAGAGTGGCCAGGCCATCGACCTGCAGGCCGACCTGATGCGCTACACCGTCGACACCATCGCCGGCCTGGCCTTCGGCGCCGAGGTGAACACGCTGGAGTCCGACCACGACGTGATCCAGCAGCACCTGGACAAGATCTTTCCGGCGATCTCGCGCCGGGTGCTGGCGCCGCTGCCGGTGTGGCGCTGGGTCAAGTCGGCCGCCGACCGTGAACTGGAACGCAGCCTGGTCGAAGTCAACACCGCGGTGAACGGCTTCATCGCCCAGGCCCGAGCCCGCCTGCAGGCCGAGCCCGACCGGCGCGCGCATCCGCACAACCTGCTCGAGGCGATGATCACCGCCGCCGACGCGCCCGACAGCGGCATCACCGACCGGCAGGTGGCCGGCAACGTGCTGACCATGCTGCTGGCCGGCGAAGACACCACCGCCAACACCATCGCCTGGATGATCCACCTGCTGTGGCGCCATCCGCAGGTGCTGGCCCGCGCTATCGACGAGGTGCGCCGCGTCTGCGGCCCGGACGAGGTGCCCACGCTGGCGATGATCGAGCAGCTGGATTTCGTCGAGGCCTGCGCCCACGAGACCATGCGCCTCAAGCCCGTGGCGCCGCTGATGCCGCAGCAGGCCTTGCGCGACACGGTCGTGGGCGACGTGCAGATTACCGAGGGCATGATCGTCTTCGGGCTGATGCGGGTCGACGCGGTCAGCGATGCCCATGTGCCCAACGCCGCCGGCTTCGACCCCGAGCGCTGGCTGGGCGCCGGTGGCCCGTCGCAGGCGGCCAGCTCGGCCAAGCGCATCTCGATGCCGTTCGGCGCCGGCCCGCGCATCTGCCCGGGCCGCTACCTGGCGCTGCTGGAGATGAAGATGGCGATGGCCACGCTGCTGCAGCACTTCGACATCGCCGAGGTCAGCACCCCCGACGGCCAGCCGGCGGTGGAACACCTGTCGTTCACGATGACGCCGCTGGGCCTGGCCATGCGCCTGCGTGAGCGCGCGCACGCGGCCGTGGCGGCCTGATCCACGCCGGGAGATCCCCCATGCGCCGACGCCAACTGACGCTCGCCCTGGGCGCCCCGCTGCTGGCGGGCGCGCTGGCCGGACTGGGCGCCTGCGCCACACCGGCGACCGACGGTGCGGGCCTGTGGTTCATCTTCCTCGAGAGCGGCCGGCCGACGCCCGACGACCGCGACGCGGTGATGGCGATGCAGCGTGGCCACATCGACAACTTCAAGCGCCTGTTCGGCGAGGGCAAGCTGCTGGCGGCCGGCCCGATGGCCGACCCGGCGCGCAGCAAGCGCGGCCTGGTGGTGGTGCGCGCGGCCAGCCATGCCGAGCTGATGGGCTACTTCCAGCCCGATGCCTACGTGCGCGAGGGCTACATGCAGGTCAACGCGGTGCCGGCGCTGGCCCGGCGGGCGGTGTACACCGAAGGCATCGACGCCACGCGGGTCGAGGAGATCCGCATCGTGCTGATCGGTCGCCCGGCCGCAGCGCCCGACGCGGCCACCGCGCACGCGCGGCAAGCCCTGCTGCAGGGCCTGGTCGAGCGCGGCAACGTGGGCGCCTGGTACACGCTGCAGACCGGCCCGGTGGCCGAGGTGCTGCTGGCGCGCGGCACCGACTCGGCCAGCCTCGAAGCCGCCCTCGCGCCCTATGCGGCGCCCGACCGCGGCATCACCGTGCAGGTGTGGCGACAGTGGATCAGCCCGGGGGTGGTGGGGCCGCGCTGAGCGGGGCGCGGCGTCCGTTCAGGGCCGCAGCCGGATCGTCGGAGGCAAATGCTTCCAGGGCAGGTCGGCCGGATCGGCGGCCATCGGCCCGGCGGCCTTGGCCACCAGCACGGCGCTGGCGATCGGCATGAAGTCGGCCCGGAAGTGGTTGCTGCTCTTGACCACGATCACCCGCATCTGCTCGGCGACGATGCCCACCATGCGCAGCAGCTCGCGGTCGAGCAACTGCTTCTTGCCGCTGACCACCGCCACCAGGATGCCGTCGATCTCGAGGCAGGCGCTGGGCCCCAGGTTGACCGACAGGCCGCGCATCATCGGCCCCTTCAGCGTGACCCGCCCGTCGCTGACCGCGCGCACCTTGAAGCGGCCGCGCACCGGCGCATCGCTGACGCTGCCGGTGAAGGTGGGCACCGCCGTGCCCAGCGCCAGTTCCAGCTCGGCACCCACGCCGGCTTCCATCGCCGCGCGGCCGGCCGCGGCGTCGTACATCAGCCCCAGCGCCACCTGGCCGGGGTAGCGCTTGCCGGCGCCCTGCGCGATCAGCGCATGCAGCAGGCCGGTGGTATTGCTGTCACCGCCGGCGCCGGGGTTGTCCTGGGTGTCGGCGATGACCACCGGCTTGGCGGTGGAGGCGGCCAGCGCCAGTGCCTGGGTGACGGCCTCGCGCGCGCTCAGGATGTCGAGCCGCCACTGCGTGGGCTCGCTCACCAGCGTGAACAGCCGCTCGACCGCGGCCTCGGCCTGCTCGCCATGGCCCCAGACCATCGGCGCGCATTCGTCGAAGTCGCTGGCCGGAAAGCCCATGCAGAAGCTCAGCACCGTGCCGAAGCGCTTGTCCAGCGTCAGCAGCTCCTCGTACAGCCCCTGGGCCGGCTGCATCCAGGTGCTCTGCGCGTTCAGCGGGATCAGGAAGGGCAGGCGGCGCGCATGCACCGGCTCGCGCCGGCCGGCCCGCAGGCGACGCGCCATCAACTCGGCCGCCAGCTCGCCGGTGGCAGCCATGTCCACATGCGGGTAGGTGCGGTAGCTCACCAACGCATCGGCCTCGCGCAGCATGCGGTGGGTGACGTTGGCATGCAGGTCGAGGCTGGCGATGATCGGCAGGTCGGGGCCGACGATGGCGCGCAGCCGGCCCAGCAGTTCGCCTTCGCTGTCGGCGGCCTGCTCGGCCACCGCGGCGCCGTGCAGGTCGAGGTAGATGCCGTCCAGGCCACCCGCGGCAGCCGCGCGCACGTCGGCGCAGATCGTTTCGGCGATGCGCTCGAAGGCTTCGGTGGTGACGAAGCTCGACGGGATGGCGCCGGCCCAGCACGAGGGCAGCAGTGTCCAGCCGTGGGTCTTGGCGGCGTCGATGAAGCCGCCGATGGCGATGTTCACGCCGGTCAGCAGGTCCTGCATCGCGCGGCCCTGGCTAAAGGCCGGGAACGAGTCGCCGCGGGTGAAGGCGGCCCAGTCGGCCAGGCTGGGCGCGAAGGTGTTGGTCTCGTGCTGGTAACCGGCGATCAGGATGCGGGGCATGGCGGGTGCGCACAACGGCGTTGAGGAGGGCGGTCGCGAGTATCACCCGCCTGCGCCGTGCTCAGCGAGGACCGGCCACCAGCACCCGGTCGCGTCCCTGGGCCTTGCAGGCATACAGCGCGCGGTCGGCGGCCACCATCAGCGCATCGATGCTGGCCTGTTCGGCCTCGCCCTCGGCCAGGCCGGCCACGCCGATGCTGACCGTGCAGGGCACAGCCACGCCGTCCAGCAGGGTCGGGTGGTCGTGCACCGCCTGCCGCAGGCGCTGCGCCAGCGCCAGCGCCCCCTCCAGCGTGGTCTGCGGCAGCAGCGCGGCAAACTCCTCGCCGCCGACGCGGGCCAGTACGTCGCCCTGGCGCATCACGCCATGGGCGATGTCGACGAAGGCACGCAGCACCTCGTCGCCGCCCGCGTGACCGAAGCGGTCGTTGACGGCCTTGAAGTGGTCGAGGTCCATCATCAGCAGGGCCAGTGGCTGGCCGTGGCGGCTGGCACGGCTGAGTTCGTCGGCGGCCAGCTCGGTGAAGCGGCGGCGGTTGACGACGCTGGTCAGCGCATCGGTGTGCGCCAGTCGCTCGAGCCGCTGCTCGACCAGCTTGCGGGCGCTGATGTCGGTGCGCAGCCCCACCACGCGCGTGGCCATGCCCTGCGCATCGCGCGCCACGGCCCGGCCGCGGGCCTGCATCCACACCCAATGCCCCTGCTGGTGGCGCATGCGGAACTCGGCCTGGTAGGTGCTGCTGCGACCCTGCACGTGGTCGAACCAGGCACGGCTGCGTTCGGCCGCGTCATCTGGGTGCACCAACGCGTCCCAGGCCTGCAGCGTGTCGGGCACCTCGCCGGGGGCGTAGCCCAGCATCGTGTGCCAATGGGTGTTCAGCGAGCTCACCCGCAGCGCCTGCAGGTCGACGTCCCAGAATGCCGTGTCGGCGTCCATCATCGCCAGTTCGAGCAGGGCGGTCAGCTCTTGCTGGCGGCGCTGGGCGCGCACCTCGTCGCTCAGGTCCGACAGGATCGACAGGTGCACGCCGGGCAGCATGTGCGCCACCGCGTTGTACTGGGCGTCCAGCTGCACCCCATCGCTGCGGCGCAGCCGGATGCGGCCCCGTGAACTGCCCGACTCGAGAAAACCGGCCCAGTTCGCAACCACGTCGAGCGTGTCGGGCACCACCACGTCGACCACCCGCATGCCCACCAGCTGCGCATGCGGGTAGCCCAGCATCGCGCATGCCGCCGGGTTGGCGTCGAGGTAGCGGCCTTCGTCGGACGCCAGCAGGATGGCGTTGAGCGCGTGCTCGAAGATCGCCGACAGGCGCGCCCGCGACCGGGCCAGCGCCTGCTCGGCCTGGTGGCGCGCGGTGATGTCGCGCCAGCGCACCACCAGCGCGGCGGGCCTGCCCGGCACCTGCACCGGCGAGACATGGCGCTCGAACACCCGGCCATCGACCAACGCCACGCTGTCGAAGACCTGGGACCGGTCGGTGCCGGCCAGCATCCTCAAGCTGCGCAGGTAGGCCTGCGGATCCTGCAGCTGGTTGGCGGTGTGCTGGCGCATCTCGACCGCGTCGCGGCGTGCCAGCATGTCGGCCGGGAAGTTCCACAGCGCCAGGAAGCGGGCATTGAAGGCCAGGATGCGTCCATCGATGCCCACCACCACGATGCCGTCGGGCGCGGAGTCGAAGGTGGCCCGGACCAGGGCGTCGTCCGCCAGGGGATGAACGGGTGAACTGCTCGACTGCCTGCTCGCATCCTGCATCGATGAATCCATCCGGGGTGGCCAGGTCCGCAGTCTGTCGCAAGCCGGACGGCTTGACCAGCGGGCCCGTGGCCACCGGCGACGGTGACCGGCCGGGGCCGGGCCTCGGCGCCCAGCCAGGCGCCGGGGCCTTTCAGGCCCCGAAGGCGAAGTCGCGGCCGGGCGCCGCGGCGAACAGCGCACGGGTGTACGCGTGCTGCGGATCGCCGAAGACGCGGTGCGCCGGGCCGTACTCGACGACCTTGCCCTTGCTCATCACCGCCAGGTGGTCGCACACCTGGCTGGCCACGCGCAGGTCGTGGGTGATGAACAGCATCGCCAGGTTGAGCCGGCTGCGGATCTCCTCGAACAGCTGCAGCACCTGCGCCTGCACCGAGACGTCGAGCGCGGACACCGCCTCGTCTGCGATCAGCAGTTCGGGCTCCATCATCAGCGCACGCGCGATGCAGATGCGCTGGCGCTGGCCGCCCGAGAACTGGTGCGGATAGCGGTCCATCGCGCTGCCGTCCATGCGCACCAGGGCCAGCAGGTCGCGCGCGCGCTGCATCGCCTCGGCCTGGCCGAGGCCGTAGTTCATCGGCCCCTCGACCATCGCCTGGGCCACCGTGCGGCGTGGGTTGAGCGAACGGTACGGGTCCTGGAACACGATCTGCACCCGCTGACGCAATGGGCGCAGTTGGCGCGCCGACATCATCGCGATGTCTTCGGCGGCCTCGCCATGGCGATCGCCGCCCAGCATCACGCTGCCGCCGCTGGGGTCGATCAGCCGCACGATGCAGCGCGCCACGGTGCTCTTGCCCGAACCCGATTCACCGACGATGCCCAGCGTCTGGCCGCGGCGGATCTCGAGGTTGACGTCCTGCGCGGCATGCACGCTGCGGTGCGGGCCGAACCAGCGCTTGTCCTGGTACGTCTTCTCCAGCCCCCGCACCTTCAGCACCACCGGCGCGTCGGGATCGTTGGCGCGCTCTTTCAGGTGCAGCGTGGGCACCGCGGCCATCAGCATGCGGGTGTAGTCGTGCTGCGGGCGTTGCAGCACGTCGGCCTTGGGGCCGATCTCGACCAGATCACCCAGGCGCAGCACCGCCACGCGGTGCGCCACCTCGGCCACCACGCCGAAATCATGGGTGATGAACAGCACGCCGGCGCCGTGCCGGTGCTGCAGGTCGAGCACCAGCTTGAGGATCTGCGCCTGGGTGGTGACGTCGAGCGCGGTGGTGGGCTCGTCGGCGATCAGCAGCACCGGGTCGAGCACCAGCGCCATCGCGATCATGATGCGCTGGCGCTGGCCGCCACTGAGCTGGTGCGGGTAGCTGGCGACCATGCGCTCGGGGTCGGGCAGCAGCACCTCGCGCACGATGGCCAGCACCTTCTCGCGGCGCTCGGCGGGCGACAGCTGGGTGTGCTGGCTCAGCACCTCGTCGATCTGGTCGCCGCAGGTCATCACCGGGTTCAGCGCCGTCATCGGCTCCTGGAAGATCATCGACATGCGCGTGGCGCGCAGCTCGCGCAGCCGGCTGAGCGGCGCGTGGGTGATGTCCTCGCCCTGCAGCAGGATCTGGCCTGCGGTGACCGGCAGGCTCTTGGGCAGCAGGCCCATCACGCCCTGCGCGATGACCGACTTGCCCGAGCCTGATTCACCGACCAGGCAGACGATCTCGCCAGGCCCCACGCTGAAGCTGACGTTGCGCACCGCGGTGGCGCGGTCGCCGCCCGAGGGCAGCGCGATGGTGAGGTTCTTGACCTCGAGGATGGGGGGGGCTGTGGTCATGCTCAACCCCGCTTGGCCATCTTCGGGTCGAGCGTGTCGCGCAGGCCATCCCCCAGGATGTTGACCGCCAGCACCGTGATCGCCAGGAAGATGCCCGGGAAGAAGATGTTGTGCGGGTACTCGTTGAACTGCGCGCGGCCCTCGGCCATCACGTTGCCCCAGGTGGGGATGTCGGGTGGCAGGCCCACGCCCAGGAACGACAGCGCGGCCTCGGTGAGGATGCCGGCCGCGCAGATGAAGGTGCCCTGCACCACCAGCGGCGCCACCGTGTTGGGCAGGATGTGGCGACCCATGATCTTCCAGGTGGGCGTGCCCAGCGAGATGGCGGCCTCGACATAGGGTTCTTCGCGGATGGTGAGCACCAGCGAGCGCACCAGCCGCGTGACGCGCGGGATCTCGGGGATGGCGATGGCGATCACCACCGTGGTGAGGCTGCCGCGCCACATCGCCACCAGCGCGATGGCGATCAGGATCGCGGGGATGGCCATCACGCCGTCCATCACCCGCATCAGCGGGCCGTCGAGCCAGCGCAGGAAGCCCGCCATCAGCCCCAGCACGATGCCGATGGCCAGTGCCACCACCGCCGTGAACAGGCCGACGATCAACGACACCTGGGTGCCGTAGATCACCCGGCTGTAGATGTCGCGGCCGAAACTGTCCGAGCCCATCAGGAAGCGGTGCTTCAGTTGCTCGCCGTCCAGCGTGGTGATCTCGCCGGTCTTGCCCGGCAACAGGTCGCGGCTGGCGGGGTCGAACAGCGACGGATCGACCGTGCCCAGCCACGGTGCGGCCAGCGAGATCAGGATCAGCAGCAGCATCACCGCACCGCCGATGCGCACCGAGGTGTTGCGGCGCACGCGCTGCCAGGCGCTGAGCTGCACGACCACCGTGGCGCTCTCGACCGACAGCGCCTCGAAATCAGGTTGCGCGCTCATGCCTTCAGTACCTGATCCGTGGATCGAAGAAGACATAGGACAGATCGACCAGCAGATTGACCATCACGTAGACGAAGGAGAACAACAGGATCACGCCCTGGATGGTGGGAAAGTCGCGCGCCAGCACCGCGTCGACCGTCAACCGCCCCAGCCCGGGAATGGCGTACACGGACTCGGTGACCACCACGCCGCCGATCAGCAGCGCGATGCCGATGCCGATGACGGTGGCGATCGGCACGGCCGCATTGGCCAGCGCGTGGCGCATCAGCACCGTGGCCTCGGGCAGGCCCTTGGCACGGGCGGTGCGGATGTAGTCTTCGCCCAGCGTCTCGAGCACCGAGGCGCGGGTGACGCGGGCGATCAGCGCGATGTAGATCAGGCTCAGCGTGATGGCCGGCAGGGTGAGGTGGTACAGCCACGGCCCCACGCCGTCGGCGAGACGCTTGTAGCCCTGCACCGGCAGCCAGCCCAGCTTGAGCGAGACCAACCAGATCAGCAGGTAGGCGCTGACGAACACCGGCACCGAGAAACCCAGCACCGAGAAGCCCATCAGGCTCTTGTCGAGCCAGCCGCCGAAGCGCCAGGCCGCCATCACGCCCAGCGGCACGGCGATCAGCACCGCCAGCGTGATGGTGATCACCGCCAGCGACAGCGTGGGCTCCAGTCGCTGACCGATCAGCGTGGTGACCTCGGTCTTGTAGTAATAGCTCTGGCCCAGGTCGCCGGACAGCAGGTGGCCGGCCCAGATGAAGAACTGCTCGGGGACGGAGCGATCCAGCCCCAGGCTGGTGCGGATCTGGGCGATCTGCTCGCTGCTGGCCGCATCACCGGCCAGCACCGCCGCCGGATCGCCCGGCGTGAGCCGCAGCATCAGGAAGACCAGCAGCGAGACGATCACCAGGACGGGCAGCGTGGACAGCAGCCGGCGAAACAGGAAATTCAGCATGGAGGCAAAAAGTCGTCGAGGAACCGTCGCGAGCGGCCCGAGGTTGCGCCGAGTAGCGCAGCCGTACACCCGTGCGGCGAGCAACGCAGACGCAAGATCGGGTCGCGCAGCAGGTTCATCGATGGCTTTTTCAATTCTTCTTGAGGTTCCAGTAGATATTGCCGTTGGTCACGAAGAAGCCGCTGATGTTCTTGCGTGCGGCCATCGGCTGCATGTACTCGCCCAGCGGCACGTGGGTGCCCACCTCGAAGGCGCGCGCGTGGATCTGATCGGCCAGCTTCTTCTTGGCGCCTTCGTCGGTGGCGCGCATGAACTGGTTGCGCAGTTCCACCAGCTTGTCGTCGGTGGCCCAGCCGAACCAGGTGCTCTTCTCGCCGCGGGTGTCCATGGTCGGGTTGGAGATCGGGTTCCAGACGTCGAAGGTCTGCCAGGCGGTCAGGAACATGTGCCAGCCGCCCTTGTCCGGCGCGTCCTTCTTGGCACGCCGGCCCACCAGGGTCTGCCAGTCCATCGCCTGCAGGTCGACCTTGAAGCCGGCCTGGCGCAGCAGCTGCGCGGCCACGTCGGGCAGCTTCTGGATCGAAGCCAGGTCGGTCGGCTTCATGATGACGATGGGCGTGCCGTCGTAGCCCGAGGCCTTGAGCAGCTCTTGCGCCTTCTTCATGTTGCTCTTGGCCTGGATGTCGCTGCCCGCGGTGCTGCCGAACGGCGTACCGCAGATGAACATCGATGGGCAGGACTTGTACAGCTCCTTGACGCCCACCTGGGCGCGCAGGAAGGGCTCCTGCGACATCGCGGCGATCGCGGCCTGCCGCACCTTGGCGTTGTCGAAGGGCTTGTGCAGGTGGTTGAAGCGCGCCATGTACTGCAGGCCGAAGTTGGCGTACTTGGGCATCTGCAGGGTGGTGTCGGCCTTCACGGTCTCGAAGTGGTCGAAGCCCAGCGCCTCGATCACGTCGACCTCCCCCTTCTGCAGCGCATTGACCTGGGCCTGCGCATCACGCAGCGCCAGGTTCCACTCCACCCGGTCGACGTAGACGTTCTTGCCGCCCGTGGTGCCCGACGGCGGCTCGCTGCGCGGCACGTATTTGGCGAACTTCAGGTACACCGCCTTGTCGCCGGGCTTGAACTCGTCGCGCTTGAAGGTGTAGGGGCCCGAGCCGATGTGCTCCTCGATCTGCTTGAACGCATCGGTCTCGGCGATGCGCTTGGGCATGATGAAGGGCACGCTGGAGCCGGGCTTGCCCAGCGCCTCGAGTACAAAACCGCAGGCCTCGCCCAGGAAGATGCGGAAGGTGTCGGGCGCCGGCGAATCCATGCGCTGCACGAACTGGAACAGCGCCTGGCCCATCGCGTCGCGCTTGCCCCAGCGGGTCAGCGAGGCGATCACGTCGTCGCCGGTCACCGGCTTGCCGTCGTGGAACTCCAGGCCCTTGCGCAGCTTGAAGGTGTAGAGGCGGTTGTCGCCGCTGACCGTCCAGGTGTCGACCATCTGCGGCTTGATCTTGCCGTTCTCGTCGGTGCCGAACAGCGTGTCGTAGATCATGTAGCCGTGGTTGCGGCTCATGTAGGCGGTGGTCCAGATCGGGTCGAGGATCGCCAGATTGGAGTGCGGCACCACGCGCAGCACGGTGCCCTGCGCCAGCACCGGCAGCGAGGTGCCCAGGGTCAGGGCCGAAACAGCGGTCATGGCGGCCACGGCGGCCAGGCGACGGGTGAATTTCATGCGGTGTAGCTCCAAAGAAATGCGCAGGTGTCAAGCCCCACGCTAACCCAAACGATCGGCGCAACGCTAACCGAATTCGGCAGACCGCCTCATCAGGGTTTGCGCAATGCAAGTCGCGCGCCAGGGCGCGTGGATCTTCAGGCGTCGATCGGCCACTTCGGCCGCTGGATGTGGCGGTAATCCAGCAGCCGCAGGTCGTTGGTGACCGAGCCCGGCGCGCTGGCGTAGACGATGCGCACCGCCAGCGGCGCGTAGGCCGCGCGGAAGTGCTGCGACGACTTGACGACGACGATGCGCCGCTGCGTCAGGTCGCAGCCCAGCTGGGTGAACAGGTCGGTGCCCATGGCCTGGCTGCGCCGGCTGATCAGCACCACCGCCACGCCCTGCGCGTCGACCAGCGCGCAGTCGCCCAGCGGCTGGCGGGTTCCGGCCAGGCCGCTCATCGTCATGTCGCGCACCAGCGCCTTCACGGTGCAGGCCGCGTCGATCGGGTCGCCCGACATCGGCCCGACCTTGCCGCCCAGGCGCAGCGGCAGGCGTGCGCCCACGCCGGCATCGAAGGCGATGCGAACCGCCTGCGGGTCCCACAGAGGCCCCAGCGCCGCATCGGCGATGCCACGCTCGATCAGCCGGCGCAGGATGAAGGTGCTGTCGCCGGCGGCGCCCCCACCGGGGTTGTCGGCGCTGTCGGCGATGACCACCAGGCCGGGCGGCGCGGCCAGCGCCTCGTCGAGCGCGCCATCGATGTCCTGCCAGGGCGGGTCGAGCTGCTCGCGCAGCGCGATCAGCTCATCGGCCAGGCGGCGCGCCAGCGCCGCGCCCTCGCTGGGCCGGCCGTCGGTGTAGACCAGCAGCTTGGTGCCCATGTCGGGCACGTCGCCCCAGGGGAAGCCGTGCGTCAGCGAGATCGACAGCACGCCGTTCTTGCCCTCCAGCGCCTGCAGCCGCTGCACATAGCCCTGCGCCGGCTCGCGGGTGGTGTGCACGATCACCGCCATCTGGCAATCCACCACCGACGCCACCGGCCGCCGCCGGTGCGCCACCTGCGCGGCGCACAGGTCGACCAGCTCGAAGGCGCGCTCCAGCACGTCGGTGTGCGGGTACTGCTTGAAGGCGATCAGCAGGTCGGCCTGCGACACCATCGCCGCGCTGAGGTGGTGGTGCGGATCGAGCTCGGCACCGACCACCACCTCGGGGCCGACGATGCCGCGCACGCGGGTCAGCAGGTCGCCTTCGCAATCGGGGCAGCCGTCGGCCACCATCGCGCCGTGCAGGCCCAGCAGCACCATCTGCACCGGCAGCGCGGCGCGCAGGTCGGCCAGCAACTCGTCGCGCAGGGTCTCGTAGGCCACGCGGGTGGTGATGCCGCTGGGCTGCGCGCCGGCCACCAGGCCCTCGATCAACTGCCAGCCCAGCGTGCGGGCACGCTGGCGCGCGGCCCACAGCGGGCCGGCGAAGAAGGTCATCTGGTCGGGATGGGTGCCGGCCGGAAAGTAGCCCCCCTCCTGCGTGAACGAGGCCAGCCCGGTGGGCATGGGCGCGAAGGTGTTGGTCTCGGTGGCGAGGCTGGCGGTGAAGACACGCATGGCGCGGGGCCTTGGCGGGCCGGGGCTGGGGATGCACCACGGTAGCCCAGGCGCGGCGGCAAGGTCAATCGTGGTGCATCCGGGCGCAGCACGGCCCGGTGTTACCGTCGAGCCTCACCGGAGACCCCCATGCAAACCCTGATGCGCGCTGTCACCGATTCGATCGGGTCACCATGATCCGGCTGCGCCTGTCGCTGGAGCTCGACTACGAGGTGTCGCAACCCGGTTGCGACTTCATCTTCAACATCCATGCCGCGCACACCGCGCGCCAGCAGGTGCTCGAGGAGTTGCTCACCGTCAACCAGAACGTGCCGCTGACGGTGGACACCGACCCGGTCACCCTCAACCGCTACCTGCGGCTGAGCGCCCTGCCCGGCCCGCTGCGCGTGGCCTACAGCGCCACCATCGACCTGCTGCACCATGTCGAGCAGCCGGGCCACATCGCCGAGGTGCCGGTGGCGCAGCTGCCGACGCCGGTGCTGGGCTACATCTACCCCAGCCGCTACTGCCAGAGCGACCGGCTGACGCGCCTGGCCACGCGCGAGTTCGGCCAGCGCTGGCAAGGCTACAGCCGCGTGCAGGGCATCCGCGACTGGGTGCTGCAGCACACCGCCTTCACGCCCAACACCAGCAACGCCAACACCTCGGCGATGGACACGCTGGTCGACACCGTGGGCGTGTGCCGCGACTTCGCCCACCTGATGATCGCGCTGTGCCGGGCCGTCAACATCCCGGCGCGCTTTGCCACCGGCATCGACTACGGCGCCGACCCGGCACTCGGGCCGACCGACTTCCACGCCTATGTGGAGGCCTACCTGGGCGGGCGCTGGTACATCTTCGATCCCTCGGGCACGGCGATCCCGATGGGCTTCGTGCGCTTCGGCACCGGCCGCGACGCGGCCGACGTGGCCTTTGCCACCATCTTCGGGCCGGTGCAGTCGTCGGCGCCGCGCATCCGCATCGAGGCCGTGCCCGGCGCCGACGGCCGGCTGGTGATGCCCTGGCATTGCGCCGAGGCCCTGTCGACCGACGGCTAGACGCGGGCCATCACCTCGCCCATGCGGATGGCGCCGCCCGGCGCCCAGGCCGGGTTGAAGCGCTGGCCCCGCATCGCCTCGCGGGTGAACAACATCACCACGGTCGAGCCCAGCAGGAAGCGGCCCATCTCGGCGCCCTGGGCCAGCACCACCGGCGCTTCGTCGTAGCGCCAGTCGCGCACCACGCCGGGCCGCGGCGGGTTGACCAGGCCATGCCACACCGTGGCCATGCTGCCGACGATGGTGGCGCCCACCAGCACCAGCACGAAGGGCCGGCCCTGGGCATCGTCGAACTGGCACACCACGCGCTCGTTGCGGGCAAACAGCCCCGGCACGCCGCGCGCGGTGGTGGGGTTCACCGAGAACAGGTCGCCCGGCACATGCACCATGCGGCGCAGCGTGCCGGCGCAGGGCATGTGGATGCGGTGGTAGTCGCGTGGGCTCAGGTACAGCGTGGCGAAGGCGCCGTCGGCGTAAGGCGCGGCCAGCGCCGCATCACCCCCCACCAGTGCCGTGGTGCTGTAGTGGTGGCCCTTGGCCTGGAAGATCTGGTCGCGCTCGCTCGCGCCGAACTGGCTGATCGCGCCGTCCACCGGGCACAGCAGCGCGGCCTCGGCCAGCGGCCGCGCGCCGGGCTTCAAGGCCCGGGTGAAGAAGTCGTTGAAGCTGGCGTAGGCCTCGATGCGCGGATCGGCCGCCTCGGCCATGTTGACGCCGTAGCGGCCCACGAACCAGCGGATCAGCGCGGTGGTGAGCGCGCCGCCACGGTGGCGCGCGATGGCGCCGGCCAGCAGGGTCAGGGCCTGCTTGGGCAGCAGGTATTGCGGCAGGACGGCAAGGCGGTCGGACACGGCGGTGGCAGGCGGGCGCGGACGGGGCTGCAGTGTATCGGGGGGACACCACAGCCCGCGCCGGGCCGTGCCGGCCCGCGTGCCTCACGACATCAGAAGGTGCCCGGGTAGGCGCCGCCGTCGATCAGCAGGTTCTGACCGGTCAGGTAACCGGCATGGGCGCTGCAGACGAAGGCGCACAGCGCGCCGAACTCGTCGGCCTGGCCGAAGCGCTGCGCCGGCAGCGTCTTGCGACGGCGATCGGCCACCTCGTCGATGCTGAGACCACCGGCCGCCGCCGCGCCCTTGAGCGTGGTGCGCAGCCGGTCGGTGTCGAAGGCGCCCGGCAGGATGTTGTTGATGGTCACGTTGCGGCCGGCCAGCCGCTGCTGGCGCGACAGCCCCGCGACGAAACCGGTCAGCCCGCTGCGCGCGCCGTTGGACAGGCCCAGGATGTCGATCGGCGCCTTCACCGCGCCCGAGGTGATGTTGACCACCCGGCCGAAGCCGCGCTCGGCCATGCCGTCGACGGTGGCCTTGATCAGTTCGATCGGCGTCAGCATGTTGGCGTCGATCGCCTTGATCCAGTCGTCGCGCTGCCAGTCGCGGAAGTCGCCCGGCGGCGGGCCGCCGGCGTTGTTGATCAGGATGTCGACCTGTGGGCAGGCGGCCAGCGCCGCGGCCCGGCCTTCGGGCGTGGTGATGTCGCCGACCACGGTGCGCACCTCGATGCCCGGCGCCATCGCGCGCAGCGCGGCGGCGGTGGCCTCCAGCGCCTCGGCGCCGCGGGCGGTGATGACCAGGTTGACGCCTTCGCGCGCCAGGTGCTCGGCGCAGCCCCGGCCCAGCCCCTTGCTGCCGGCGCACACCAGCGCCCATTTGCCTGCGATGCCCAGATCCATTGCTTCGTCTCCTGTGATTTGATCGAGATGGTCAAGACCCCGAGGCTACCGCGAGCGCGCCAGCAGCGCCACGCTGGCCAACACGCACAGCGTGCCGGCGGCCACCCAGGCGGTGAACGGCTCGCCCAGGATCAGCACCCCCAGCGCGATGGTGGTGATCGGCCCGACCATGCCGTACTGCGCGGCGCGCGCCGAGCCGATGCGCTCGATGGCCATCATCACCAGCAGCACCGGCAGCACCGTGCACAGCGTGCCGTTGACCAGGCTCAGCCAGACCACCGGCGGTGCCAGGTCGGCCAGCCCATCCACCGGGCGCAGCAGCGCGAACTGCGCCAGGCACAGCACGCAGGCCACGCTGCTGGCCCAGCCGGTGAGCCGCAGCGAGCCGATGCGCCGCACCACCTCGCCGCTGTAGAGCAGGTAGCCGGCATAGCTGAGCGTGCTGGCCACCACCAGCGCGGTGCCCAGCGCCACGCGCGACCCGTCTTGCGTCAGCTCATGGCCGAAGACCAGCAGCAGCCCGCCGTATCCCAGCGCCATCGCCGCCCACTGGCGCGCGCTGGCGCGGCGGCCGAACAGCAGCCACGACATCAGCAGCACCACCGCCGGCGTGAGGTAGAGGATCAGCCGCTCCAGGCTGGCGGTGATGTACTGCAGGCCCAGGAAATCGAGGAAGCTCGACAGGTAGTAACCGGTGAAGCCCAGCGCCGCGGCGGCCAGCTTGTCGCGCAGCGGCAGCGCAGGCCGGCCGCGACCGGCCCACCACACCATCAGCAGGAAGAAGGGCAGCGCCACCGCCATGCGCAGCATGATCAGCGTGACCGCGTCGACGTCGTGCCGGTAGGCCAGCTTGACGATGATGGCCTTGCCCGAGAAGGCCACCGCGCCGACCATCGCCAGCACCGGCCCGGCCCAGAAGCTTTGCAGCAGCGCCTGCACCGTGCCGGGGCGGGGCCCGAGGGCGGTGGGAGGCGGGGTGGACATCAACACGATTGTAGGAAGGCCCACCCGGGCCAGGGCCGTCGCGGCGGCGGCCTGCCTTCACCATGGCAGATGGCTTGCTTGCCTGGGCGGCGTGCACCGGCTCGCACCGGTCAAGCCCCGGTCGTCCCCAAGTGTCGTGCGCGGGGTGCTGGGCCATACTCGCACCGATCGAAACGGCCGCCGATGAACGACCTCACCTCTCCTCCCTCCACCTCACGCTGGCAGCGCACCGTGCTGCGCTCGGTGGCCCTGGCCCTGCTGTGCGGCCTGCTGCAGGCCGGGTTGCCGAGCTACACGCTGGGCACCGTGTCGCTGCCGCCGCTGTCGATCGTGCTGGGCGTGGCGGTGGCCGCGGCGATGTCGCGCGGGCGCTGGACGGTGCCCGCAGCGCTGGCCGGTGTGCTGGCGGCCGATCTGTTGACGGGCGAGCCGGCCCACACTGCGCTGATCGGCGCGGGTGTGCTGGGCCTGCAGGCGATGCTGGCGGGCTGGTTGATGCGCCATGCGCAGGACGCCGACCTGCTGCAGCTCGACACCGCCCCGCGCCTGCGGCGGTTTGCGCTGGTGGCCACACCGGCGGCCGCGCTGCTGGGTGTGGTGGCGGTGATGCTGGCGCAATGGGGCGTGGATGCCGCGGCGGCGCTGCCGTTGGCGCGGCCCCAGCTCGCCGGCGCGGTGGGGCGTTTCGTGGCCGATGCGGCCGGCATCCTGGTCATCGCGCCGGTGCTGCTGTGCTGGCTGGCCCGGCCACCGGGTGCCTGGCGCGAGCGTCGCCGCCTCGTGGCGCTGCCGCTGCTGGCGGTGGTGGTGATGCTGCTGCCGGGCATCGACCAGGTGGCGCGGCGCGACGAGACCCGGCTGCAGGTGCGCTTCGACCGCGAAGCCAGCCTGCGGCAGCTGCGCGTGCAGACGCTGCTGGCCGATCCGCTGAACGCGGTGCTGGCGCTGCGCGGCGTGCTGGCCGTGGGCGGCAACCAGCTGGACATGGGCCTGTTCGACCAGCTCTCGGCGGGATGGATGGAACGCATCACCGGCCTGCGCGCCACGGGCTGGATCGAGCGGGCCCCCACCACCGGCGGCGCGGGCGAGTGGCAGCTGCGCCATGCCCATGCACCGCAGGGCGGCGCCACGGTGCTGCCGGGTGCGCGGGCAGCCCCCGATGGCCGGCTCAGCCTGGCCGCGCCGCTGCGCCAGGCGCTCGACAAGGCGCTGGCCGCACCCGGCCCCGTGGCGCTGCCGCTGCGTGCCGAAGGTGCGGCCGGCGCCGGAACGGCCATGCTGCTGCTGCAATCGGTGCCGGCGGGCAGCGATGTGGCGGCGCGGCTGGTGTTCGCACGGGTCGACACCGGCGAGCTGCTGGCCACGGCCCTGCCCGATGCCGACGATCCCAACCTGCGGGTGTGCCTGACCGACACTGCGGCGGCGCCCGGTGCGCCGGCGCAGCGCCTTGCCGGGCCGCCGGGCTGCGAATCGGATGTGCTGGCCAGCGCGCTGCGGGCCCTGCCCTACAAGATCATGCTGGCCGATCAGCGGCTGGACCTGCTGGTCACCGAGCCGGCCACCGCCGACAACCGCATCTTCACCGCGCCGTGGCTGCTGGCCCTGCCCGCGGCGGTGGGCACGGCCCTGCTCGCCACGCTGCTGCTGGCGCTGAGCGGGCGGCTGCGCCGCATCGAGGACCGGGTGCGCGAGCGCACCGCCGCGCTGCAGGCCGAGATCGACGAGCGCCGCCAGGCCGAGGCCCGGCTGGCGGTGAGCGAGCAGCGCTTCCGCGCCATCTTCGACAGCGTGAACATCGGCGTCACCGTGGTCGACCCGGCGGGCCGCATCACCGACGTCAACCCGGCCTTCTGCGCCATGATGGGCTGCACCGCGGCCGAGTTGCTGCAGCGGCCCTTGTCCGACATCCAGCTGCCCGACGTGGCCGAGGACGACGGCACCGCCGCCGCGGTGGGCGGTGGCCAGGCGCGGCGCCAGCGCTACATCACCCCCGACGGCCGGGTGCTGCAGGTGGCCGCCAGCCTGCGCACGCTGCACGACGCCACCGGCGAGAAGGTGGCCACCGTCGGCGCGCTGCAGGATTTGACGCAGGTGCTGCGCCTGCGCGAAGCGGAGCGCGAGCGCGACGAGGCCGAGATCGCCAGCCGCACCAAGAGCGACTTCCTGGCCCGGCTGAGCCATGAGCTGCGCGCACCGCTGAACGCGATCCTGGGCTTCGCGCAGATGCTGGGCCGCACCGACGGCAGCGGCGACGTCGACCACCCGGGCCAGCAACACGGCCTGGCGCAGATCCGCCAGGCCGGCTGGCACCTGCTGGACATGATCAACGACGTGCTCGACCTCTCGCGCATGGAGGCCGGCAGCCTGCGGCTGACGCTGGAGCCGGTGTCGCTGCCCGACCTGGCGCAGGAGGCCATGGCGATGGTCGAGCCGGCCGCGCAGCAGGCCCAGGTGACGCTGGCGCTGTCGCTGTCGCCGCAGGCCGAGCGGGTGCAGGCCGATCCGGTGCGCTTGCGCCAGGTACTGATCAACCTGCTGGGCAACGCCATCAAGTACAACCGGCCCGGCGGCAAGGTGGTGCTGCGCACCCGCCCGGGCGCGGTGGGCGAGCTGACCATCGAGGTCGAGGACAGCGGCATCGGCATGAGCGCCGCGCAGATGGGCGAGCTGTTCACGCCCTTCAACCGCCTGGGGCGCGAGCGCCAGGGCACGCCGGGCCAGCCCGGCAGCCAGGGTACCGGCATCGGCCTGGTGATCTGCCGCAAGCTGGCCGACCTGATGGGCGGCAGCCTGAGCGTGACCAGCGAGGAAGGCGCCGGCTCGGTCTTCAGCCTGACGCTGCCGCGGCCGGTGGGCGAGCCCAGCCGCACCGTCGTCAGCGCCGCCATGCCGTTGATGCCGCAGGTGAGCATCGGCACCGTGCTGTACATCGAGGACAACGACGCCGATGCCGAGGCCATGCGCCGGCTGATGCTGCAGCGCCCCGGCATCACGCTGGTCTGCGCCCGCCGCGCCGCCGAAGGCCTGGCCCGGGTGGCCGACGTGGACCTGGTGCTGCTCGACCTCGACCTGCCCGACCGCCCCGGCATCGAGGTGCTGCGCACGATGCAGGCCGACACGCGCCTGCGTGGCATCCCGGTGATCGTGGTCTCGGCCGAGAGCCGGCCGCAGCGCATCGACGAGTGCTTCGACGCCGGCGCGGCGCAGTTCCTCACCAAGCCGCTGGACGCCAAGCAGGTGCTGCGCGCGATCGACGAGTGCCTCGGGGCCTGACCGGGCTCGGGCGGCCCGGCCGTCGGCGGCTCAGAACCCCGCGGCCTGCCCGTCGCGCCGCGGGTCGCTGGCGGCCACGTAGCCTTCGACGGCCGGATCGCCCAGGCGCCAGATGAACTGGCCGGCGCCCAGGTCCATGTAGCTGTCGGTCAGCCGCTCGGGTTGGTGGCCCAGGTCGACCAGGCCCTGCACCAGCGCCGGGTCCATGTGCTGGTCGACGTTGATCGAGCGGCCCTGGTTGACGCGCCAGCGCGGCGCGTCGCAGGCGGCCTGCGGGTTCTGGCCGAAGTCGAGCATGCGCACCAGCGTCTGCAGGTGGCCTTGCGGCTGCATGTGCCCACCCATCACGCCGAAGCCCATCTGCGGCTGGCCGTTCCGGGTGAGGAAGGCCGGGATGATGGTGTGGAACGGCCGCTTGCCCGGCGCCACCACGTTGGGGCTGGCCGCATCCAGGCTGAAGTCGTAGCCGCGGTTCTGCAGGCTGACGCCGTACTCGGGCACCACCACGCCCGAGCCGAAGCCCAGGTAGTTGCTCTGGATGAAACTGACCATCATGCCCTGCTCGTCGGCGGTGGTCAGGTAGATGGTGCCGCCCTTGGCCGGGTTGCCGGCGCCGAAATCCTGCGCGCGCTTGGCATCGATGAGCTTGGCGCGCCCCGCCAGGTAGGCCGGGTCCAGCATCTGCTCGGGCGTGACCGACATGGCCGACGGCTCGGCCACATAGCGGTAGACGTCGGCAAACGCCAGCTTCATCGCCTCGATCTGCAGGTGCTGCGCGGCCACGCTGTCGGCGCCCATCGGGCCCAAATCGAAGTGCTGCAGGATGCCGAGTGCGATCAGCGCCGCGATGCCCTGGCCGTTGGGCGGGATCTCGTGCAGCCGGTGGCCGCGGTAGTCCTGGCCGATGGGGGCCACCCACTCGGGCTGGTAGCCCGCCAGGTCGGCCACCGTCATCGCACCGCCCTGGGCCGCGGCCTGGCGCGCCAGCGCCTCGGCGATCTCGCCGCCGTACAGCGCCTGGCCCTTGGTCGCGGCAATCGCCTTGAGCGCGCGGGCCGCGCCCGGAAAGCGGAACAGCTCGCCGACCTCGGGGGCCCGGCCGTGCGGCAGGAAGGTCTCGGCAAAGCCGGGTTGCGACACCAGTCCGGGCAAGCGCGAGGCGGCCGCCCACTTGTCCTGCACCACCACCGGCACCGCGTAGCCACGCTCGGCGATGTCGATGGCCGGAGCCATCAGGTCCTCGAAACGCAGCTTGCCGAAGCGCTGGCTCAGGGCCGCCCAGGCCGCCACCGCGCCGGGCACGCTGACGGAGTCCCAGCCGCGCATCGGCGGCGTCTTGGCATCGGCGCCATGCTTGCGCTTGAAGTAGTCGAGCGTCCAGGCCGCCGGTGCGGGGCCGGAGGCGTTCAGCCCGTGCAGCTGCTGGCCATCCCACAGGATGCAGAAGGCGTCCGAGCCCAAGCCGTTGCT